>JAJZSS010000462.1 GCA_021849525.1 Chloroflexota bacterium | reverse complement strand
CCCAGTCCTTTTGCAGCAGGGTCAAGTCCAGATACCAGCCCGGCATGGGCGCCTTACGCCGGCTCAGGGCTTCTTCGGCGGCGGGGCTGAGGGTGGCCGGCGCGAGCCCTGGCGGGCAGCCAAGGCATTTTTGCGAGCCGCTGTAGCAGATATCGATGCCAATCTCATCCACCCGCACGGGCAGCCCACCCAGGGAAGTAACGGCATCGACCAGCAGCAAGGCGCCATGGGCGTGCACCAGGCGGGAAATCTCATCCAGCGGTTGGAGGGCGCCGGTAGAAGTCTCGGCGTGGACCAGGGCCACGATTTTGGCGGGCTGCGCTTCCAGGGCGGCCTGGATTTCGTGGGCAGTGAACACCTCACCCCAGGGGCGGGTGATCAGATGCACTTCGGCGCCGAAGCGGCGCGCCATCTCAGCCATGCGCAGGCTGAAAAAGCCGTTACTGCATACCAGGACGGCGTCGCCGGGCTCGATCAGGTTGCCCAGGGCGGCTTCCATGCCGGCGGAGCCGGTTCCGGGGACCGCCAGGGTGAAGGTGTTGGAGGTCTGGAATACCTGACGCAGCAGGCTCTGGGTGTGGTCCATCAGGGACAGAAAGGTTGGGTCAAGGTGACCGACCAGAGGGGCAGCCATGGCGCGCAGGACGCGCGGATCGGCGGTGCTGGGGCCGGGTCCGAGCAAAGTGCGCACGGGCAGGTTCAGCTCGGGGAAGGATTCCGTCGGGTTTTGGGGGTTCATTTTTCACCTCACTGGGGCAATAAGGATTGAGCGGGGTTTAGCTGTATTGTAATCCCAGTCAATCCCTATTCGGAGTAGAATCGACATATCACGAAATTAGATTCAATTCGGAGGCCTGAGCCATGCAAAACTTCCCGCACCGCCGCTTGAATCCATTGACCGGAGAATGGGTGCTGGTTTCACCGCACCGGGCGCGGCGCCCCTGGCAGGGCCAGGTAGAAAAGCTGCCGCCAGAGGATCTCCCGGCCTATGATCCCGGCTGCTACCTGTGCCCGGGCAATGCGCGCGCTGGCGGAGTACGCAACCCGGCGTTTACCAGCACGTTTGTGTTTACCAATGATTTTTCAGCCCTCTTGCCAGGCGAATCGGACGAGCCTTTAGAAGAGCACCCCCTGCTGGGCACCCAGGCTGTCCAGGGCACCTGCCGGGTGATCTGTTTTTCACCGCGCCACGACCTGACCCTGCCGGAAATGGAACTTGCCGATATCCAGCGGGTGATCGAAGTGTGGATGGCGCAGGTGCAGGAGCTGGGCCAGACTTATCGCTGGGTGCAGGTCTTTGAGAATAAGGGCGCCGTGATGGGCTGCTCGAACCCTCATCCCCACGGGCAGATCTGGGCGGGAAGCGCGCTGCCCAACGAGCCAGCCAAAGAAGATTCCCGGCAGCGGGCGTATATGACAGAACATGGGAGACCCATGCTCCTGGATTACCTGGCATTGGAGCTGGCACGCGGCGAGCGCCTGGTCGTGGAGAACGAACACTGGGTGGCGCTGACCCCCTATTGGGCGATCTGGCCTTTCGAGATTCTGCTGCTGCCGCGCAGACCCATCCGGCGGCTGCCCGAGCTTGTCACTGCTGAACAGGAGAGCCTGGCGCGGATTTTAAAAGCCTTATTGACCCGCTACGACAATCTATTCGAAACTTCGTTTCCCTATTCCATGGGCTGGCACGGCGCGCCCTACACCGCTCCGTCTGGTCTGGAGGAGTACGGGGGAGAATCTGGCTGGCAGCTGCACGCCCATTTTTACCCTCCGCTGTTACGCTCAGCAGCGGTGAAAAAATTTATGGTAGGTTATGAGATGCTGGCGGAAGCGCAGCGTGATCTGACCCCCGAACAGGCTGCCGAGCGCCTGCGCGGGTTGAGCGAAGTGCACTACAAGCAAAAATAAGCACGAATCTTCACTCCCTGGCGGAAAGAAAGTCTCCTGCGCCCAGGTCCAATACCGCCTGGGCGCATTCGATGCCCAGGGCGAGCGGATCAATCCCACGGGCGTGGTGTCGAATGAGCTGCTTTCCGTCCACGGCAGCTACCACGACCTGCAGGTTGAGAACCCCATCTTCCAGCTGAGCATAAGCACCGACCGGCAGCGAGCAGCCGCCGCCCAGGCCGGCCAGAAAGGCGCGCTCGGCAGTGACTGCCTGGCGGGTGGGCGTATACTCTAAAGCTGCCAGCCAACTCAAGGTATCGGTGTCACCGGTACGGCACTGGACTGCCAGGGCGCCCTGCCCGGGCGCCGGCAGCATGATCTCCAAAGGTAGCCATTCGGTGATCCGGTCCTGCATCCCCAACCGGGTGACGCCAGCGCCAGCCAGGACGATGGCATCGTACTCACCGGCCAGCGCTTTGCGCACCCGGGTATCCACATTGCCGCGCAGGGATTGGATCTCCAGGTCGGGGCGGAGTGCCAGGGCCTGAGCAGCCCGGCGCAGGCTCGAAGTACCCAGTTGGGCAGCATGGGGCAGCTCTGCCAGGCCTTTACCCGAGCCTGAGATCAGTACATCCCTCGCATCAGCCCTCGCAGGGATCGCTCCCAGGGCCAGCCCGGCTGCATCAGAAACGGGCAGGTCCTTCAAGGAATGCACTGCCGCCTGAACGCGATCTTCCAGAAGCGCATGTTCCAATTCAAAGGTGAACAGGCCTTTCCCGCCGATCTCCGGCAGGGGACGGTCCAGGATGCGGTCACCCTGAGTGGTGATGACCACTTCCTGGCAGGTTAAATCGGGCCAGGCTTTTTCAAGCGCCCGGCAAACCCACTGGGTCTGCCAGCGCGCCAGAGCTGAGGGGCGGGTAGCGAAGAGCAGAGTCGGCATGGACAAATCTCCGGATCGGAACTTGAT
>JAJZSS010000461.1 GCA_021849525.1 Chloroflexota bacterium | reverse complement strand
AGACATCGGTGATCTCATCGACACGATCAAGCATAGTGCGGTTGACATTGAGCGAAAAGACATCTGAGATGTGATTCCAGCGGTAGGGCGAGATCCACTTGGTGGGCAGCTTGCCCGACTGGCAGTAGGACATGAAGTCGGGCCAGTTATCGGGGATGGCGCTGACCTTGCTGGCAGTGGTCTGCCAGGGCAGGCGGGTATCAAAGCCGACTTCCTGGATATCGTCGTCTGTGTACGGCCAATAGGCATCTGGACCACCCGCTCCGCAGCCATCGGGAACGTGCCTGCCCCATCTGCCATCGGCGGAGCGGTCGAGATTATGGTTGATCTCGTGCGCCATGGTCAGCTCACCGGAGGTGCCGCGGAAACCGCGGGCTACCCAACCGCCGCCGCTGTCGTACCAGGTGGGGTCTGAGATGCCGCCCCCGGAGGGCGTGAAGCCGTAGACCTGGTCGGGGAGCTCGAAGGGGGGACTGCCGCCGAAGATCAAACCCAGAATCCAGGCCAGAACAGCAGAACTGAAGTACTCGTTCAGCTCATCGATGGTGTTAGCCACGGTGGTGGGTCCAATTACCTGCCAGGGCTTGTGGACAAAGCGGACATCTCGCACCGGATAGGCAGCTTCCATGGCGCTTTCCTGAGAGGCAATCTCGGCATCGCTGACCAGGACCGGACTGGCATTGGTGCCGGTATTGATGGGCACGATCCAGACCAGGGGATCATCGTGGCGAATGAAGCTGATGAACTGCGAGGCGGAGGTATCCGCATTGCCAAACATATCCTGGGAGCGGGCGAAGAATTCGGTCTGGCCGCCCTTTGTCCAGGTTGTTGGTAGCTGGAAGTTGGCAGTGTTGTTCAGGGTGGCACGGTTGATGGAAGTGGGAGCGGTCTGGTATTTGGCGAGGGGTGAGCCGGGAAGATCGACCAGGCCCTGCTTCCCGTACAGGTAAGCGATGCTGGGCTGAGCGGAGGCGACCCCATTGGTATCGACATACACCCGGCCGGTGGTTGTCTTGCCCCACACCAGCGGGAGCGTATTATCCCGGTCCTGGATGGCTTGAGTCAGCTCGAAGGCATCGGCTTCGAGTTGGACCGTTGCCAGGGGGCTGGGGACGATGCTGAAGAACGGTGAGGGAGAAGTATTGATCTGGATCAGGCTGCTGAAATCGGATGCAAAGCCGGCCGGCATTTCGTTGGTAAACGCCGGGGAGTCGGAAGCGACGCGCAGACCGACATGCAGGGTATCGCCAGCATCAGCGCCAATCTCTGCCAGATCGATACCCAGCTCCCACAGGCGGTGGGAATTGCAGGTGATATTGAATGGAAAGCGGAACAGGCTCAGGCTGCCATCGGCAAAGAAGCAGCCGAAGCCTTTGGCGCGGGCGGAGAAGGTATTCGCCTGCAAGCCGGTCCACGTGCTGGGACCGAGGTAATACTGGTATCGGATATTGGTTGTGTCGGGATGGGGACCATAATTCAGGTCCAGGTTGGCATCGATCACGCCATCGCCATCGACATCGAAGGTCAGCCAGAAGTAATCACCTGAGTCGCTGCCCACATCGGAGGGCATGTTGAGCAGGACATACAGGCGGATGCTGTCGTTCAGGACGGTGAGATAACCATTCTCGAAAGGCAGGTTGTTGCCCAACGCCCATTCGCCGAAGCCAATGCTGCCGTCAATTTTGGGAGGGGTGGTCGTATAGCCCGAGGCGAGGTTGAGCTCGGCGGGGCTGTCAACCAGGACCTTGAAACCGGCCGGGTCGCCGCGCTCGGTGGGCGCGCCGACGTTATTTTCGTCCGTTTCCATGACATTGGCGCAGCGGTAGTTGCCGATCCCGAAAACTTCAAAATAGACGGTATTGCCGCGGGGACCGATGGAGACGAAGCGCAGGCTGAAGGTTTCGGTTCCTCTGACCGGGACTTCGCCGAAATCGAAGGCGACTGGAAGGTAGGGAGGCGTGCCTACAGCGGGAAGCACAACCCCTTTGGCAGCGGTGTAATCTGGATCGCCGAGGAAACCGCTGGAGCGGCGCAGCTCGGCGGTGATGGTGGCGCCGCTGGTGGAGGTGTCTGCCATACGGACTTCGACGGCGCGGAAGGATTGTGAGACGGTGAAAACGATGCCGCGCGAACTGGCGAGATCGCCGCCGCTGCCGACGCCATTACAGCTCAGGATGGAATAATCATCGGGAGAAGTGGTTGAATCGGGTGAATTTGGATCAGGAGGAGTCTGTCTCAGGGGGGCTGCGGCAGCCGGGAGGAAGCTGGCAGCCAGGAGGGAAAGGATCAAAAATGCCGACAGGAACGGGTGGACCTTCATTTGCATTCTCCTTTGGTAAATTTGGAAAGAGCGGGTGGAAATGACGCGAAACACGGGTACGGTGCAGTGGAATGGGATGCACCGCCAAGATGATAGTAGCAAAAACGCGGGGTAAAGTCAATAAATAAGATGATATTTAACCAAAATGTAAGGTCCCCAATTCTGTGCGTTAACAATCTTGAAAAATGGAATCCGGTGGATGTTATAATTTTTTGCAAAGTGAAGGAGGAGATATGGCTGGTCTGAATCAGGTGGAAGAAAAACAGATCCGCTTGCCGGGGGGAGCGGAAATCCATTATCTGGTGGGGGGTGCTGAAGCAGGCCCGGCGGTGGTGCTCCTGCATGGGGGTGGGACAGATCACGCCTTGCTCTCGTGGCGAGAAGCCATCCCGGTGCTCCTGGCGAATGGCTATCGGGTATATGCACCGAGTTATCCGGGTTATGGCGAAAGCCCAATGGATGGGAAACCCTCCACCCTTGAACACCTGGAGGATGTCCTGGCGGAGCTGATGGATGCCTGGGGGCTGATGCAAGCCACG
>JAJZSS010000460.1 GCA_021849525.1 Chloroflexota bacterium | reverse complement strand
GATTGGCTCAGGCGATTGGACGGGATATTTTCTCCTCCAGCGTGCTGGCCTGGGGGCAGACCCTGCAGCTCGGGCGGCTGGTTAATTTTGGCGTCTCTTCGATTGTGCTGTTTGCCGGCCTGGTGGCGGCGAGCATCATGCTCGCCGGGCTGCTGCTTTCCGGCTATGCGAAAGGGATTGGCGAAAAAGATTCGCCAGGAGCTGGCAAATCGAGCAGCACTAACTGGGGCAAAGACGCTGTCCTGCTGGGAGTCGCTGGCCTGTTGGTGGGAGGCTGGCCCTTCTGGGCAGCCGGCTACCCGATCGGCCTGGAATTTCCCTGGGACCGCTTCACCCTGGCGATGATGTTCGGAGCCAGCCTGCTGCTCGGAGGCTTGATTGAGCTGCTCGTCCGCCAGCCTGTACCGCGCCTGCTGCTGTTGAGCGTTCTGATCGGCCTGGCAGTGGGGCTGCAGTTCCAGCACGCCAACACCTACCGCCGGGAGTGGAATACCCAGCGCAGTTTCTTCTGGCAGTGGGCCTGGCGCGCTCCGGCCATCCAGCCCGGCACGACGATCCTGACCTCGGAACTACCCTTCGTCCACTATACCGATAATTCTCTTGCCGCGCCCTTCCACTGGCTGTACGCTCCGGAAAGCACCGCCCGCGCGATGGACTACATGTTTTACAACATCGACGCTCGCCTGGGATTGACTCTGGCAGGTCTGGAAGCCGGACTGCCGATTGAACAGGTCTACCGGGCGACAGCTTTCAAAGGCACCACCTCCCAGGTCCTGGTGGTTACTTACCAGCCGCCCGGCTGTCTGGTGGTCTACGACCCGGCCCGGCATGCCCGGGTGCCCCAGAAACCCAAATACATCGGTGACGTGATGGACATCTCCGACCCCGGCCTGATCCTGGCGGATACTGTCCGGCCAGCCACACCGGTGGAGGCGTACTTCGGCAGCGAGCCGGCCCTGAACTGGTGTTATTATTATGAAAAGGCCGAGCTGGCATTACAAAATGGCGAGTGGGAGCAAGTCGCCGGGCTGGGCAACCAGGCCTTTGCGCTGGGGACGCCGCTGTACGAGGTGAACGCCCCGGAATACCTGCCCTACATCGAAGGCTATGCTCATACCGGGCAGTGGGAAAAGGCCCGTAAACTCAGCCTGGATGCCGAGCGCCTGACCTTCCGGATGCAGCGCAGCCTGTGCGATGCCTGGGAGCGGATCCTGCAGACCACTCCCGAGAGCGAAGCCCGCCGCGCCGCCTATGAAGCGGTCCAATCCCGTTTGCAATGCACCACCCCATGAGTTTTCTACGATGAGATACCCTTTCACCTGCTCTGTCGTTATCCCGGTCTATCGGGGAGCCGATACTATCGCTGAGCTGGTTACCCAGCTGGTCCAGACCCTGGAAAGCTGTGTGCCGGATTTCGAGATCCTGTTCGTCAACGATGGCAGCCCGGACAACTCATGGGATGTGATCACCCGGCTGGCTCAACAGTACCCCCAGGTGCGCGGGATCAATCTCTTACGCAATTACGGGCAGCACAACGCCCTGTTGTGCGGCATTCGCCAGGCGCAAATGGATGTTATTGTCACCCTGGATGACGATTTGCAGAATCCTCCAGTTGAGATTCCCCGCCTGCTGGAAAAACTGGCTGAGGGCTATGACGTGGTGTATGGCACGCCCAGCCAGGAGCAGCACGGGCTGTGGCGCGACCTGGCTTCCCAGGTCACCAAGCTGGCCCTGCAAAGCACAATGGGTGTGGATACCGCCCGCCAGGTGAGCGCATTTCGCGCTTTCCGCAGCGCGGTGCGCCAGGGCTTTGCCGATTTTCACAGCCCATCGGTATCGATCGACGTGCTGCTCACCTGGGGTGCAGCGCGCTTTGCTGCCGTGCCGGTCGCCCACCAGCCCCGCCATGCCGGGCGCTCGAATTACACCTTCCGCAAGCTGGTCCGCCATGCCATGAATATGGTCACCGGCTTCAGTATCATTCCGCTGCAGCTCGCCAGCCTGATGGGCTTCGTTTTTGCCCTGTTCGGTCTGCTGGTGCTGATCTACGTGGTCGGGCGCTACCTGATCCAGGGCGGCAGCGTGCCCGGCTTTCCCTTCCTGGCCTCCACCATAGCCATCTACTCCGGGGTGCAGCTTTTTGCCCTGGGCATCATCGGCGAATACCTGGCACGGATGCATTTTCGCCTGCAAGACCGCCCGCCCTACGTGATTGGCGAGCAGACCACTCCAACCGCCAAACCGTTAGCCGAGATCCTGCCTCAGGCGCCAGCCCAGCCCCAGCCAGACCAAACGCAGTAGAATACAACCGTGAAAACCCAGATCATCAAACTGGAAGAACACGACGACCTGATCTCAATCCGCGATAAGATGGGCTGGGGGAAGACCGGGCGCATCCTGCTGGTTTGGCCTGAAGATGGTGCGATCCTGCTTAACCGGCTGGAGGTTACCCTGCTGCAGCGCCACAGCCAGACACTGGGTGCGCAGCTCGGATTGATCACCCAGGATAGAGAAGTCCGGACTTACGCCAGCGAGCTGGGTATTCCCTCTTACCGAAACCTGCACCAGGCCCAGCAGGCGATCTGGCGCACACCGCGCCGCATCCGCCGGGAGCAAACCAACCGCGCCATCCAGCTGCGCCAGGGCCGCGAGGGCGCCCCGCGCCTGTACCTGCGCGCCGAGAAACCACCTCCCTCAGTCCTGAATTTAACCCCTGGAGTGCGCTGGATTACCTTCGCCCTGGGAGTATTGGCGGTGCTCACTCTCGGAGCCGTCATCGTCCCCCGGGGTCAGATCCACCTGCAGCCGGAAGTCCAGGAACAGAAGCTGGAATTTACCGTCCAGGCTGATCCCCAGGCCAGGGGCATC
>JAJZSS010000459.1 GCA_021849525.1 Chloroflexota bacterium | reverse complement strand
ATGCTCGACCTGCAGCAAAAGCTTAATCTGACTTACCTGTTCGTTGCCCATGACCTGAGCGTGGTCAAGCATATCAGCGACCGGGTGTGCGTGATGTATGTCGGCAAGCTGGTCGAGATGGCTACCACTGAAGCGTTGTTCCAGGCGCCGCGGCACCCGTATACGGCTGCGCTGATGATGGCAGTGCCTAGACCCGATCCAGCCAGCCGCGATATCATTCAAGACCTACCGGGAGAAGTTGCCAGCCCGGCCAATCCACCCTCAGGCTGTTACTTCCATCCGCGCTGCCAGTTCGCTACCGAGGTGTGCCGGACGCAAACGCCTGAACTGCGCGAAATCACGCCCGATCATTTCGTTAGCTGCCACCGGGCTGAGGAATTACATCTGGCCGGTATCAAAGTAAACAAAGAAACGCAAGTATAAAGGAAAGGCTGCCGGCAACCAGTCACGGATGGCTCCGAATTCAGGCTGGGGAAGACTGGCGCCTTTCGATGGTGCACATGACAAAAGAAACGCAATCAACTTTTGCACTGGTCAATGGGCGTGTTGTGCTGCCCGATCGTATTGCTGACGGGCTGGCAGTGGTCATCGAAATCCATAATTCGGTTGGGAAAATTGGCGCTTTGCTCTCGTATGACCAGCTTCCGCCAAATTTGCCCCGTTTTGACGCCGGCGGGCGCTGGATTATCCCCGGGTTGATCGACGTTCATACGCATGGGGCGTTGGGTTACACGTTTAATGAACCTACCGAATTGGCTTTCAGCACAATCCTCGAAGAAAACTTACGCCGCGGCGTAACCGGGTTGCTGGCTACGGTCGGGGCCGCCCCACTGGCAGATATGAACGAGATTTTTAGCTTTGCCCGCCGCTGGATGACAGAAACTCATTCAGGTACCCCGCTGCTTGGCGTACATCTGGAGAGTCCTTATACAAATCCAGCCCAGGCAGGGGCGCTGGATCGCAGCAGCCTGCGGCTGCCGCTGGATGGCAGCGCCGACTCCCTGCTAGAATACGCGGATGTGCTGCGTATTCTGGTTCTGGCGCCGGAATTGCCAGGAGCGGCTGAACTGACTGCCCGCCTGACAGAACGCGGGGTCATCGTTGCCGCCGGACACAGCATGGCAAAAGAGCAGGATGTACTGGCTGCCATGCAGTCCGGGTTGCGGCATGTTACCCATTTGTTCAGCGCCATGTCAACCACTGTACGCGAAGGACCCTGGCGCAAACCCGGTCTGCTCGAAACCGCGCTGGTGAATCCTGGCCTGACAGTGGAAATGATTGCGGATAACCGCCATCTACCGCCAACCCTGATGAAACTGGCCTATAATGCCATCGGACCTGACCGCTTGATGGCGGTGTCGGATGCGCTCAGCGGCGCCGGCCTGCCCGAAGGGGCGCATTTCCGCATGGGTTCGATGGAATACGAAGTTGCTGACGGTGTTGGGATGATGTTCGACCGCAGCGCTTTTGCCGGGAGCACCACCTTGCTTAACCAGATGATCCCAGTGCTGACCGATGTGGTAGGCATCCCACTGTGGGAGGCCGTCCGCATGGTCAGTCTTAACCCAGCCAGACTGCTCCAGCTTGACAGCCGCAAGGGCAGTCTGGAAGTTGGTAAAGATGCCGACCTGGTACTCTTTAATCCTGATTTCACTGCCTGGCGAACGATGATCGCCGGCCAATGGGTTCATTGAAAGGAAACCATGACAACCAACCCCATTTTTTCCATCCGGATAGAATCTCTGCCTGTTACGATCTACAACGGCAATAGAGAGGTAGGGCAGGCCGCCGCCGCCGATGCCGCCGCGTATTTGAAGCAGGTGCTTAACGAACGCGGACACGCCAATGTGATCCTGGCGACCGGAAATTCGCAGCTCACCTTTCTGGAAACGCTGCGCCAGGCCCAGGGTATCGACTGGAGCAAGATTAACTTCTTCCACATGGATGAATACATCAATCTGCCGGCCGGTCACCCGGCCAGTTTTCCGGCCTTTCTAAAACGCCATTTCCTGGATTACCTGCAGCCGCCAGCCGGAGCCTTTTACCCGGTTCCCGGTCAGCAGACTGACCCAGGCGGTCGCCCGGAGGATATCAAAGGCTGCAAAGAGTACGAGGAACTGCTGCGGGCTCACCCGGCTGATCTGTGCGCGCTGGGTATTGGTGAAAACGGGCACCTGGCTTTCAATGACCCGCCGTTTGCCGATTTTAACGATCCGGTGTGGGTCAAGGTGATCAAACTGGACGAGGTCTCGCGCCGCCAGCAGCTTGGCGAGGGTCACTTCCCCGATTTGCAATCGGTACCCACCCATGCCATTACGCTGACCGTCCCGGCGCTGCTGGCAGCCCGCAAAGGTTCCAAAACCATTGTCTACGAGGACATTTCGGAAGCGGTCTTCAAGGTGATGATCGGTCCGGAGAAAAAGAGCCGCATTATCAGCGAGAAGGAACGCCGCCTGACCGCCTATCACGAGGCGGGACACGCCATCGTCCTGCGGACCGTCTCGGAGACGGACAAGGTCGAGCGCGTTTCGATCATCCCGGCCGGCGCAGCGGGTGGATACACCGCTCACAAGCCGCATGAAGATCAGTACTACGCCACGCGCAAGCAGCTGATCGCCGAGATCTGCATATCGCTTGGCGGACGGGCGGCTGAGGACATCATCTTCGACGAGATCAGCACAGGCGCCTCGTCTGACCTGCAGAGCTGCAACGCGATCGCCCGCGAGATGATCACGAAGTACGGCATGAGCGCCCCGTCGGCGGTACGGACGGGCAGGTAGCGCTGGTGCTTCGCCATCACGGAGACGAGGATCCTCGCGGGCAGCTCGAGGTAGCGCTCGTCGAGCGTGCCGCCCTCGGTCCGGACCTCGACC
>JAJZSS010000458.1 GCA_021849525.1 Chloroflexota bacterium | reverse complement strand
GGCAGCGCCCAACGCCTGGAAGCCCTGGCAGAGGCCGGCAGCCTGCGGCGGGTGCAGATCGAGGGCCTGCCGGGACCGGCGTATCGCGATCCGCTGGCGCCCGCCCCACAGCCAATGAATTTCACGATGGTGCTCTCGCCGTTCGATCCCATCGTTTGGGACCGCAAGCGCCTGAAGGAGCTGCATAATTTCGATTACACCATCGAGGTCTACACCCCGGCCCACAAGCGCAGCTTCGGCTATTTCACCCTGCCCATCCTGCACAACGGGCGCATCGTGGGGCGGCTGGACCCCAAGGCCCACCGCGCCGAGGGCCGGTTCGAAGTGAAAGCCGTCGCCCTGGAGCCCGGGGTGGCGGTGACGGAAGCGCTGGCGGAGGGCCTGCTGGACTGCCTGCAGCGGCTGGCGGAATGGCACGGCACACCGGAGCTGGTGATCGGGAGGGTGGAACCCGAGGGGCTGGCGAAATTTTTCCGGTCACACCAGAAGGCGTAGGGGCGCAGCGGTCCTATTCGAGATGGTACTCACGAAATCTACCGCTGCGCCCCTACTGGACGCGAGAGGCTGGCAGCGGATAGGGAGGCTGTCAGCGGATTTTTAAACGGATTACACGGACCGGTGCCTGGTCGAGAATCTGGATCGTGCGACAATATGAGATATAGGAGGCGTTAACTATGGCAAGCTGGAATGAATTTGCTCAGGCGGCTCCAGGCCTGGCGCAGGCCGGGGAGGGACAGATTTTCCAATACGGCGTAGGGCTGGCGTTTCTGGCCACCGTGCGCAGCGACGGCGCGCCGCGCCTGCACCCGGTCTGCCCGGTGCGCTCGCAGGCCCGGCTGTACGTGCTCATCCTGCCCGATTCCCCCAAGCGGCAGGACCTGGAGCGGGATGGGCGCTACGCCCTGCAGGCCTTTCCGCAGGCGAAACCGGATTCGGATGAGTTCTACCTGACCGGGACTGCCCGGCGGATTGACGATCTGGACACCTATGCGCAGGTTTTTGGCGATGCGCAGCACAAGGCCAGCACGGATGAAGTGCTGTTCGAGCTGGAGGTGGGCCGCGCCATGCACACCCGCTGGGAAGGCTTCGGGACGGAGGAGTATCATTCGGTTCACGAGAGCTGGATGGCGGAAGAAGGATGAGAACTGTTGGCGCGTAGGGGCGCGGCGGACCTTATCTGGACCTTTTTCCCGAAATCTCCCGCTGCGCCCCTACTGGACGGGAGTAGAATTTTTGGCGTACCGAAGCCAGGGATAAGTTGATCAATATCTGATAGGACGCGACCTGTCATAAATCTTTCTCGTGAATAGAACATTTCTAGGAGGAAATCGATGAAAAATCGGAATGACGTAAGTTTAGCAGTTAGCGAATTGGTTCAAGAAGTTCTGGGCAATATCCCCCCACATTACCCTGAAGATATCACCTACCAGGTTTGCCTCGCCATTCAGGGAAATCCTGCCTGGTATGCCCGTTATAAACACCTTCGAGAAACTTATGGCCCATCGTCAGTAAATCCTCAGATCGGGCGTTCAACCCTCCAATTTACCGGCTTGAGAAATTTGGGGGTGAGAGCAAAGGCTAAAGGTACATTTATTGAAACCTATACAAAGCTTGGCTAAATCCCAAAAGCCTCCCCTGGACAGGTGGGATTCTCTGGTACTCCGATTGATGAGATGACCTCATGCCAAAAACCCATCCAGAGTTCATAGCTCAATTTGACGATGAACGCAAGCCGCTGGTTGAAGCGGTCCTTGCCGCTATAAATGAAGCGCGCCCTTCCCTCACGGAAATTATTAAGTGGAATGCGCCCAGCTTTTGTGATAACGGCAAAGACCGCATGACCCTGATTCCGCATAAATCCGATCGGGTGGGGCTGATTCTGCATACGGGCGCCCGATCGAAAGAAGATAAGAAAGCACCGCCCATCTATCAAGATGATACCGGACTGCTGGAATGGAACTCGAATATCCGGGCGACGATCACTTTTCTCGATCTGAGCAACTTTATGGGCAAAAAGAGCCTTTTCCTAGAGGTCGTGAAGCGTTGGATTGAGGAGACAAAAAATCTCTAAAATTGAGCCCTGATTCCGCCGCATAAAAAACGCACCATCCGTAGGGGCGCAGCGGAACGAATCAGGACCTGATTCCCGAAATCTCCCGCTGCGCCCCTACCGGACCGGCCTGACATCAACGAATGAGCGCCCGTATAGATCACAGGAACGCATAAACGAATATGGGCGGGCATTCTTTATGTGTTTATTTTCATTCTAGAATGGCAGAAGGCAAGCTAAAGCTTACCCTACGGGAAGCGTACCGGTCAGTTTCCCAATGGACAAGCGTGCCAGAAGACCTCTGGCTTTAAACTATCCTACGTGACTCCAGGCAGGCTGCTCTGTACTCTATTCTTCGGGTACCAATCCAGCAGCAGCCAGCAGGCCGCGGCGGTGGCCATGGCAGGCAGCAATACAAGAGCCAACAGCGCTGGAGGATTTTCAGTGGTTATGAGGTACAGCAGGCCTGCCATACCCCAGCTAAGTCCATAGGCGAGAATCCACCAGAATGCAAAGCGCACCCGCTGGCGCAGCAGCCACCATTGGGGGATGGCAATGCTGGCGCCGATCAGCAGCAGCCCGACCATGACCGAGACAGGATCATTCTCCATTCCAAGGACCGTCAGGATGAAGAAACCAGTGATGAAGGGCATTAACCAGCCTAAAAATGTGGCCAGAATCCATCCTGTGAGGCGGGGGATATAGCGCCGCAGCAGGAAGAACTGGAGAAACCCAGCCAACAAGCCGACGATCGGGAAAAACACGTACAACAGCAGGAAATCTTCTGTAATCCGCGGTTCCCCGGCGATTGTGATCGTGTCGCCAAC
>JAJZSS010000457.1:419-2881 GCA_021849525.1 Chloroflexota bacterium | reverse complement strand
GACGGTGCTGGCGGGAGTATATTCACCTTTCAGATTACCGTGGACAGCGAGCGGGTGGTTTATAAAGCCGATAAAGAGATCCAGTCCGTGCATGATCTCTACAGCTTGCCCCTGGCGGGTGGAGTTAGGATGCGTTTGAACATCGCGCTGCACCCCGACCACCAGATCCAGCGCTATCAGGTCGCTGGCGATAGGGTGGTTTATCTTTCGGATGAGGATATCTTCGATAAAGACGAGCTTTACAGCGTGCCGGTAATCGGCGGGGCGATTGAAAAACTGAACGCCGACCTGCCCGCGAACGGCGATGTCTCGGGATACTTCCGGATTACACCCAATAACCTGGGCGTGGTCTATGTCGCCGATGCAAATGCGGATCAGGTGGAGGAATTGTTCAGCGTACCGGTTGGCGGTGGGGCAGTACATCCACTCAGCGGGGAGATGGTTCCAGGTGGAGAGGTATTCTCTTTTCTAATCCTGCCCAATAACCTGGGAGTAGTGTATCTGGCGGATATGCTTGAGGATGAAGTCGAGGAGCTGTTCCTGGTGAGTATTTTTGGGGGTGCTTCCACCCGCTTGAATCCGCGGCTGGTTGCAGGGGGATCAGTCATGCCCACCTTCATCCCGACCGCAGACAGCCAGCGGCTGGTGTATGCTGCGGCCCAGGATTCGGCGGATGTGATCGAGCTGTATCTGACCCAGGAAGGCTATGGGGTGTATCTGCCGGGGGTGGCGAGACCTTAGAACAGGCCCCACTCGGCGCCGGCGCCTTCTTCCATCATGGAAGGGTCCCACATTTCCATGCCCATCTCGATGCGAGTCTTGAGATTGAGCGCTTTTTCAGTTTTGTGGCGGGTGGTCTCGAGCATGGCCGGGCCGTAGGGGCAGAAGGGAGTGGTCAGGATCATGGTGACGGTGGCGTCTTTACCATCAATTTCAACATTCCGCACCAGGCCCAGCTCAATGATATCCAGGCCGATCTCCGGATCGACCACTTCTTTCAACGCCGGGATCAGCTTCTCCACCAGCTTTGGGTGGGTGCTTTCGGCAGTCCATACGATTTTTTTGGATGAGGTGTCTTCGGCAGCGGTCATGCGCTTGGCTCCTTAATCTGGATGCTGCTGGGTACGATGTAGGTGCAGGTCTGGTCGCCGTGCAGCATGCATTTGACCTTCTCGGCAGGTAACGCCAGCACTGAGGAGATCAGAGTCTGGTCCACAGAGCAGACTTCGGGGTGGTTCTGCCCGACATGGTAATAGGGGCAGTTGGTCTCGCGGATATGGTACTGGTCGCCTGCCAGCTCCCATTCGATGTTGAAGCCTTCGTTGTTGAGCATTTCCTTGAGCACTTTCAGGCGCTCATCCATGCTCAGACCTTCCAGCTCGCCTTTGTAATCGGAGATAACATCCTTGGCCATCTGAGAGAAAAGGGATTCGACCATGCTGGAGGGCAGACGGTCTTTCATCTGCTCCAACAGGCGCATGGTGAGGCGCATATAGCGGGTGGGGAAGCGCTCCATGCCGTTCTCGGTGAGAAAATAGCTGCGGCGGGGGCGCCCCACGCCGTGGCGTTCTTCGGCGGAGGTGACCAGGCCCTCAGCTTCGAGGCGCGAGATGTGATGGCGCACCGAGATGGGATTGATCTCCACCGCTTCGGCGAGCTCGTTGATCGTGCAGCGCTTCTGTTTGAGTAAGGTATCCAGCACCCGCTGGCGGGTGGTCTTGGATATACCGGGTTCGTCCATATTTATTGTGTCCTGCCTGGCAATGCTAAGCTAAAAAAGAGTATACTATGCGGCTGAAAACCTGTCAATATTAAGATATTTATGATTAATATTAACCTAACTCTACATTTAAGGTATTCTAAAGGGGTTCTCTGTTGGGAATTCGGAGAAAAATAAGCATAATTTGTATGATATTTATTTTAAATATTGACGAATAAGCCTTTATTTGCTATAATACCGCACGCCGGAAAAAAGAAAACCGGCTGCAGCCAGTAACTTCCCGCCCGCGAGAGCGGTAACACACAAACCAACCTTCATCAAGGAGTTCGTAGTCCATGTCCGATCTGGAAATTCGCAACCTGCATGTCAATGTCGCAGACAAAGAGATCCTGAAAGGGGTCAATCTAAACATCAAGCAAGGCTCGGTGCATGCCCTGATGGGACCAAACGGCACCGGAAAATCCACCCTGGCGTACGCCCTGATGGGTCATCCGAATTACACGGTGACCGAGGGTGAGGCGATCTTCAAGGGCCAGAATATCCTTGAGCTGGAGCCGGATGTGCGCTCGCACCTGGGAGTCTTTCTGGCATTCCAGTACCCGGTGGCGATCCCCGGGGTGACAGTGGCGAATTTCCTGCGCACGGCAATCAATGCCAAGCGGCGATTTGCCAACCCGGAAGATAAGGGAATTACCATCCCTGAGTTCCGCAAGCTGCTTAAGAATAAGATGGATCTGTTGAA
>JAJZSS010000457.1:0-409 GCA_021849525.1 Chloroflexota bacterium | reverse complement strand
CGAGGGCTTTTCGGGCGGTGAGAAGAAGCGGGCCGAGGTACTGCAGATGGCAGCCCTTGAACCGCACATGGCAGTGATGGACGAAACTGATTCGGGCCTGGACATCGATGCCCTGCGCATCGTCTCCGAAGGCTTGAATGCCCTGCGGGGACCGAAACTGGGCGTTTTGATCATCACCCACTACCAGCGCATCCTGAACTACATTAAGCCTGACTTTGTGCATATCATGCTGGGCGGGCGAATTGTAGAGAACGGCGGCCCCGAGCTGGCCCTGCACCTGGAAGAGCACGGCTACGACTGGCTGCGTGAAAAGAACGACGCGCTGGCAGCTTAACGGTAACGAATATTAGACGGTAGATTGGAGACGAACCATGAGCTCTGACGCAACCCTGTTACAAGGTCTGGGCGA
>JAJZSS010000456.1 GCA_021849525.1 Chloroflexota bacterium | reverse complement strand
CCTCCAGCGGGCACGCCTGGGTAGCCGGTCATGATGTCTATCAGGAGCCCCACCTGGTTCGCCCCCGGATCAATATGGTCTCGGGGGGTGAATCATCCGGATATGGGCTGCTTACCGTGCGCGAAAACCTGTGGATGTTCTCCCAGTTCTATGGCCTGCCTTCCGATCTTGCCAACCGGCGCATTAAAGAGCTGCTCGAGATCGTGGGGCTGGCTGACCGTATCAACACCAAATCCTCCGATCTCTCCACCGGGCTGCGCCAGAAGATGAACATCGTGCGCGGCTTTCTCACCGACCCCGAGGTGTTGTTTTTGGATGAGCCGACCCTGGGGCTGGATGTGGGCGCGTCGCGGGATGTGCGCCGTTTCGTTCGCAGCTGGATCGACACCAACCCGTCCCGCTCCCTGCTCCTGACCACCCATTATATGGTCGAAGCCGATGAGCTTTGCCACCGGGTGGCGATCATCAACCAGGGGAAAGTCCTGGCTTGCGATACGCCCAGCAACCTTAAGCATCGCTTGCAGCGGGACGCGATCTTCCGCCTGGAGGTCAGCCCGCTCAACGGCTTACCCCCTGAGGCGATCCAGTCCCTGTCCGGTGTTCGCAAGGTGGTCCACTCGCCGCGGGATGGATTTTCGGTGCTGGAATTGGTCCTGGTCGAAGAGCCGGCGCTGGGTGGGGTGATCAACACCCTCACCTCAGCCGAGGTGCGCATCCTCAACCTGCAGAAGCGCGAGCCAACCCTGGAGGATGTATTCGTGGACCTGGTCGGGCGCAGTATGGAAGAAGTCGAAACCAGCAGCGATGAGAGCCCTGCCCCATGAGCACGATCCTGAGCCAACGTGTTCCAAAGAATACTGGCTGGAAGCTTTTCCTCCAGACGATACTGGCGCGCGCTTACCCGCGCGTGATCGGGCAGCAGCGCGAGAAATCCTGGATGTTTTTCGAGATCTTCCTGCCCATCCTGAGTATCTCCGCCTATGTATTCGTATATCGCGCTATCCGCGCTCCCGAAGAATACATCGGGTTTGTGGTGATGGGCGGGGCGATGACGGCCTTCTGGCTGAATATCTTGTGGTCGATGAGCTCACAGCTCTACTGGGAGAAAGAAACCGGCAACCTGGCGCTGTATATCATGGCGCCCAATTCGATGATGGCAGTCCTCTTAGGCATGGCATTGGGCGGGCTGCTTGCCAGCAGCCTGCGTGCCCTGGCAGTTCTGGTTTTAGGAAGCTGGATTTTTCAGGTCAATTTTTCGGTTTCCAGCTTCAGCCAGCTGTTCCTGGTCTTCGGGCTGACCATGGCGGGCCTGTACGGCCTGGGGATGATGCTGGCCTCGGTGTTTCTCTTGCTCAGCCGGGAAGCCTGGCATATTTCTAACCTGGCCCAGGAACCGATTTATCTGCTTTCGGGTTTTTACTTCCCGATCAAAAGCTTCAACATCTTGATCGCCGCCGGGGCATCAATCATCCCCCTCACCCTGGGCATGGACGCCATGCGCCAGCTTATTTTCCCCTCCGGGCCAAGCCTGGGATTTCTATCGGTTGCGGTGGAAATCAGAGTTCTGATTCTGCTCACGGTGATATTTGTCGTGGCAGCCAGGTTCCTGTTAGCCCATATCGAAAAATTGGCGATCCGCGAAGGCCGCCTGACGGAGAGCCGGCGATGAACCCTTCTGCCGCTGCCAACCCAAATCCAACCTCGCACAAATTCTGGCATTCATTCCGCATGGCAGCCTGGCTGGGCTGGCAGATCGAATCGAACTGGACCGACCCCTTCCTGTTCGCGATTTACTCGATCATCCGCCCATTGGCAGCTGCTTCGATCCTGGTCGTCATGTATGCTGTGATCACCAACGCTAATTTTAGCGACCCGATGTTCAGCTATATCTACCTGGGTAATGCTTTCTACGCCTATGTCAGCCAGATCCTGACCGGTATGGCATGGAGCATTATCGACGATCGTGAGCACTATAAAACCCTGAAGTATATCTATGTCGCCCCACTCCATTTCCCCACTTATCTGCTGGGCAGGGCGGTGGCGCGCTTTGTGATCACCTCGCTTTCGGTGTTCATTACGATTTTATTCGGCGTGCTCTTCTTACAGGTCAGGTTGGATCTGGCCCAGGTAGACTGGCTTTTATTCTTCTTCTCCCTGCTGGTAGGCGTGATCATGCTGGCAATGCTGGGCTTGATGCTGGCAGGCTTGATGTTACTGCTCGCCAGACACAGCGATGGCGTCGGTGAAGCGGTGGGCGGGGCGCTCTACCTGTTCTCCGGGGCGGTATTCCCCCTGGAGATCTTGCCCGCGTTCCTGCGCCCGATAGGATATGTGATTCCCATCACCTACTGGTTGGAATTACTCCGCCGTGCCCTGGTGGGAGAGGTCGCGCAGGCTTTTCCAACTTTCTCAAACCTGAGTAATGGACAGCTGGTTGCCATCTTGCTCGGTTTGACTGCCCTGTTCAGCCTGCTGGGAGGGGTGGTCTTTAATGCCTGTGACCGGCGAGCCCGTGAATACGGCCTGATCGATGTAACCACCAATTACTAGGAGGCTGCTATATGGATACTACCTGGATCTGCCAGATCCCCGATACCCCACTGGAAACCCTATGGATCGCAGTCACCGATACCGGCCTGGCGGCGATTGCCTTCAGCCAGAACCAGGCCAACTTTACCGAATGGCTGGACAGGCATGGCTGCAGACCGGTCATTTATGACGAAGAGCGAACTGCCCTGGCACGCCAGCAAATCCTGGAATATCTGGCAGGCGAGCGCACCGAATTCACCCTGCCGCTCGACTGGCGTTTCATGAATGATTTTCAAGCCCGGGCCTTGCAAGCCACGCTCGCCATTCCCTATGGAGCGACTACCACCTACAG
>JAJZSS010000455.1 GCA_021849525.1 Chloroflexota bacterium | reverse complement strand
ACTGTGACTTGGATTCATTCGGGCGATAACCATCCCCACCTTCATAAATCTTGAAGAACTGGCCTGCCTGCTGGCGGCGCAGATTGAGCAATCCGCTCAGAGCTTCTTTCACCGCCGGATCCGTTGTTGCAGGGAAAATCACACCCCAACCGGTTTGATCCAACTGCTTGGGATCGATCCCTTCGCGCACCCCCATCGATTTTTTCGTAGATTCCTCGTACCGGAAGCGCAGCTCGGCCAGATTATCCGGCTGGCTCTCCTGGCGGATAAAGCTGGAAAGCTGGAATCCGGTCATCGGTGGAAGGGCGTATTGTCCAGTATCGCCGTCGATCCCGTTGAAATAAAGCAGCTCACTGCCATCCAACATGTCATCATCATCTGCTGCAGATTTCATAAAGCCTCCAGAGAAATTATTATTCGACCGGGGAAATCTAGGTTGACTCAACCAGGCTAAGGAGTGGGCGTAGGTGTACCCGCTGCATTTGGGGTTGGCGTCCCAGGGACGATCGTTGTTTCGGGTTCCGGGGTTTGGACGGGAAATTCCTCACACGTGGGGCGATAGCCCTCGTTGGGGAAGAACTGCTCCCACTCTGCCCGTGTCAGGTTTCGCCCGGCAAGCTGGCACGCCAGTTGTTTCCACTCCTCGATATTCCAGCGAGAAATGGTGCCGGCATCTGTTCCGGAGAATAAAATATTATTGTCCGGGCTGAAAGACAGCCCGGTGACTGCCCCATCCGCACCAGTAAAGGGATCGGCGATCAGCTGCGGCGGGCTCAGGTTCCAGAGGGCGATCAGATTATTCTCGCTGCCAGAGGCCAGCACATCCCCGTCTTGGTGGAACGCCAGGCTGGTAACTGGACCTCCCATACCAATCAGGGGCAATCCGCTCCTCCGCCCGTGGGCAATTTCCCAGATCTGAATCGTGGCATCCTGTAAGCCTACTGCCAGGATATTTTGATCGGTTGGTTTGAATGCCAGGCTGCGGATCGCACTGGTCTGTCCGGAAGAGATACGCTTCGTGATCTCACCTTGAGCAATAATATCCCACACCAGGATTTCCCGATCCAGGCAGTTATCGATAAAATCAGTGGTGCCGGGCACATTTACCCGGCTGCGCTGGCTGCAGTAAGCTCCAGCCAGCGTATTTCCATCGAGGCTAAACGTCAGAGCATCGATCACACCGGTCTCTTCCTGAGCACTGATCTGACCCTGGCCATCCGTTACAGCGATCGCGACCTTGGGAAGTGGTATGGAAGCCACACTTTCCTGTGAATCCACGGCCTGAACTTCAATCGTTGCCTCTGCGGAGATCCAGGCGATCTGGCTGCCATCCGGGCTGAGGAAAAAATCATCAATTTCAACCGGTAGACCGGTATCGATTAGACTCTCCTGCCCAGATGAGGGTTGGAATTCCCAGACAGCCGGCCCCGTGCTCGTTGTTCCAAGGATGGTAAGCTCATCATCTGCCGGCACTGCCAGCCGGGTAGGATTACCTTTATCTTCGATCAATGTAGTCTCGAGCGAATTGAGTGCGATCAGGTTATTCATCCTGATTGTCCGGTCATATCCCCCGGAAACCAGGAGGAGCGATTTCTCGAACTGGCTAAAATCGATCCCCAATACAGATTGTGAATGCCCCGAAATAACCTCGTTCAATTTCTGGCTGGTGAAATTCCAGGTGACGATCTGTCCATTCGTGTAAGCTGAGGCCAGGGTCTGTCCATCCGGGCTGATTTTGATCGTAGTGATGTCGCTGTTTGGTCCTCCTTGAAATATTACAGGAGGCTGGTCAGCCCAGAGCGTTGTATCCCACATCATCAATGTTTTGTCCTTGATACCCCCCTCATTGTCTTCACCACCGCTTACCAGCCACTTGCCATTGGGTGTGAAGAGCAAACTATGGATCGGTCCTTCGTAAATCTCGTTGAATGTGTTGTCAATAAGGAGGTTCCGGATCGAAGCGATCTCCTGCCGTGTTTCTGGATCCCAAATATGGATCGACCGATCACTCCCGGCACTGGCCAGGATTTTGCCATCCGGTGACCATGCCACCGCCAGAGTATTTTCAATTCCCGTGCGGGTCACTCGAAAATTCTTGACCACCCCGGTTTCCAGATTCCGGGTATAGACATTGGGCTCACCACCGGTATTACCACCATACGCCAGGGTAGTGCCATCGGGGCTGAGCGCCAGTGAGTTGATTGCAGAGATGACATTGGTCGGGAAATCTTTTATCTTCCGCCATCTCACCAGATCCCATCCGGCGATGTTGCCTCCATTATCTGCAGTGTAAAGGGTATTTCCATCCGGGCTGAAAACGATCGCAGTGATCGTCAATCCCTGATTCATATAGAGTGTATGGTCTTCTTCCTGGGTGGCCAGATTCCAGATGCGGATGAGGCCATCCGGACCGGCCCAGGCAATCCGCTGACCGTCTGGACTGGCAGCCACCGCATAGACGTCAATCTCCTGGCGGGGGATAACCTGGTTGTACTGCTCACTCTCGCGGGTTAAATTGCGCTGCAATCCCTTTAACATGGCATCCAATGCTTGCCCCGAGTCGGAAGTATCAACGGCTTCTTTACCCAGCAGCAACGTAAGGATGCTGTTATCGTTTAAAAAGGAAAGAGCGAGGGAAGCCAGCTCGCGGGAACGGGCCAGGTTCGCCTGGGTTAAGGCAATGGCTTCCTGGGTCTTGGCTAATTCAAAATTATAAATTGCAGTCGCCTGCTGGGCGACAGCTTCGGTGCTGGCAGCCTGGGCGGTGGCAGCGTTATTACTCGCGATTTCAGCGTTCTGCTTGGCCAACAGCTCCGCCGCCCGGGCGTTATCCGCATTCACTTGCGCCTCCAGGGCATTATTAAATGCCTGGGTACTGGCAG
>JAJZSS010000454.1 GCA_021849525.1 Chloroflexota bacterium | reverse complement strand
AGCCCTGCCGTTTTGCTTCCAGGGCGACATCCACGACGACCTCATTTACTCCGCTGTTGGAGAATAAGAGGAAACAATCGGGCGGCGAAAATACGAAGTTGCGCAGAATGGTCTGGCCAAGCCCCTCGACATGCTCCAGGAACATTGCCTGGCGCTGCCCGTTGGCGCCGACCACGACATTGTGGAAAGTCAGGGATAATTCAACGATGGGATGAAAGCCGGGGAAGCTGCCGTGGCGGGGAAACATTTCTTCCACAAATATGCGCGAATGCCCGGTGCCAAACATATGGACCAGGCCATAGCAGGCGATCGTTTGCGCACACTGCTCGGCGGCTTGTTCGATCGCCTCCATTTGGGTTGCCTGGATGCGGGAGATGATTGCTTGCGCCTGGTAGATATATTCGAAGGCGGAATTGGGCATCGGTCCTCCGGTATGGTGATCTTAGCCAATCTTACCCAGAAATGCGTGGATTACTCACAACAGGTCTGGGTGGTGCTGTATTCGTAGCGATCGGCGCGGTAGTAAGTGACCGAGTGTTCGATGATATCGCCATCCTCGGTAAAGGCGCTGGTGGCAACGAACAGCAGCGGTGTGCCCTCGGGCACATTGAGCAGGTCAGCGCGGTAGCCATCGGCAGCCACAGCCCGCACCACATGATCGATCCGGGTGACAATTAGCAGGTAACGGGTGGAAAGAACCTCATACAAAGATTGGCTGGCGAAATCCACCTCCTCGATCCCTGGGCAGCGGCCTACCAGGACGGTGCTGGTTTGGTGGCAAATCGGCTCATCGTCTCCCAGGCGCAGACGCTCGAGGGTGATGCAGGGCTGGCCTTTCCAATTGTACAGCGCCGGGACATTCTCAGCGTCGATGACTCCGGCTTCGAGGCGCAGCAAGTGCGAGCGAGGCTGGCGATCCAGCTCGCGCATTTGCTGGGTAAAGCTCCGGTCGAGGAAAAACTGGGTATGGCTGGGCTGCGCGCGCACAAAGGTTCCCCGCCCGGCAAAACGCTCGACAACCTGCTCATCAACCAGGCGGGCGATCGCCTGGCGCACGGTCTGCCGGCCAACACTGTAAGCCTGGCAGATTTCCATTTCCGGCGGAAGCATGCCGGTTGGGGGGATGACGCCGCGCTGGATCAGCTGGCGCAGGTCGAGATAGATCTGGTAATAAAGCGGCACAGGGCTGTGCGGATCGACGGAGGCGTAGGGAAGAGTCATATCGGCTGGTCCTCGGTAACCTCGGATTGCTTCAGGAATTATCCGATCTTCCGATTGAAACCTGGCGGGCAGTCTCGAAGAGCGTGACGACATTTTCAGGCGGTACATCGGCCTGCAGATGGTTGGAGGGGGCCAGGATATAACCTCCCCCGGGAGCCAGCTGCATGATCCGGCGTTTGACTTCCTGGACAACCTCCTCCGTGGAGCCGGGCATGGCATGGGAGATGTCGATCCCACCCAGGAAAGTGACCTGGTCGCCAAAATTCGCTTTGACAGCCGGGATATCCGTTGCCGGGAGCGGCTCCAGGGGGTGAATCACATCCACACCCAGAGCGATGATATCCGGCAGCAGGCGGGAGATCGCCCCATCGCTGTGCAGCATGATCGCGGTATCCGGATTGTATTCCTTGATGGTAGTGATCAAACGGGCCAGGCAGGGCTGGATATACTGCCGAAACATGCGCGGGGAAATAATGGTGCTGGTATTCCCGGCATAGTCGTCGCCGGGGAGCTCGATCATATCGAACCACCTGCCGCCCACCTGCATCGCCAGACGCAGCAAACCGGCAATCGCCGTAGTAACTTTCTCCAGCAGGGCCTGGGTGAATTCTGGGCGCAGGGTCAGGTCCATGAGAAAATTTTCGGTGCCGCGCAGGTCACATGCAGTCTGGAAGGGACCGTGGGAAGCGACCATGCGCATGGTCACAAAGTAATCCGTGTTTTCATGCAGCATCCGGGCGCGCTCGGCCAGTCCGGCTGTCCAGCGCGGATCATTCAGATCGGGCCAGCGGACCAGGCGCTCAATGTCCTCCAGGCTGGCTGCCTGCTCGAGGAGACCAGGTCCGGTGTAGTAGTAAGGCTGGGCGCGCTTCCACACCTGACCGTACGAATCGTAGAAAGTGTCGGCATCCTCGCCAGGCACTACCGGGCTGTTGGGCAGCAGGCCGGGCCAGCAGTAGCGGATATCGGTGCCCAGGCGCGCGAGCAGGCGGTCATCCATATAAGAAATGCTGTGCCCGCTGCGGAAGGGCTGGACCGGAGCGCCCAAACCAAGCAGCTGCACCAGGCGCAGGTAAAGGTCGTCGACAATGCCGTACGGTCCACCGCCGAGGGCAGTGGGGACGCGATCGGGTTCCTGGTGGTGCAGGGCTGCGAGGACACGTTGGCGAGGGTGCATGGGCATGGTTGATATCCTGAAAATTATTCTGCCAGGCTTTGAGATTAAATTTTTGAGAAATGTACGTACAATAAAACAATTCTAACTTAATGTTTTATTGTGCGCAAGAATTGACGGGGTGCGCATGATCTACTATAATTTTTCCATCTAAATAAATGAAATTAAAACCTGCGAGGAGGCACTCATGCGAAAAATAGCAATGCTCGGCGCTGGCTTGATCGG
Source organism: Chloroflexota bacterium (assembly GCA_021849525.1). GTDB lineage: Bacteria > Chloroflexota > Anaerolineae > Anaerolineales > UBA4823 > JAJZSS01. The sequence continues at coordinate 268 of JAJZSS010000454.1, read as the reverse complement.
CCGGTTTTACACAATGCGCCTGCTGGGCTTTCGGGGGAATGATGAGATCAAGGTTGTCTGCTCCAAATCGCCAGGAACAGCCGCCAGTTTTGCGGAAGAATTCGGTATTCCCCGCTCAACCACAGATCTGGCTGAGGCCATCCGTGATCCTGAGGTCGATACCGTTATTATTGGGCTGCCGAATTACCTGCACAAAAAAGCCGTACTGCTGGCTGCCGAAGCGGGTAAGGCGGTTTTGTGCACCAAGCCTCTGGCGACCAAACGCAAC
>JAJZSS010000453.1 GCA_021849525.1 Chloroflexota bacterium | reverse complement strand
CCTTGCAGTGCCTCCTCCGCCAGGGCTGCGGCACGTTCGAGCTCATTCCTTTCGTTGGCGATTGCCGCCAGTGCCAGGGAATTTTCTACCCGTACAATTGGATTCCTCCCGGCTACCTGGGCTTTAACACTCTGCTGGATCATAGCCTCTGCCTGTTCCAACTCATGCTCGGCCAGGTAGTTGGTGCCTAATACGGTCAGTGTGCGCCCGATCCCATCGACCAGATTCAGGCGACGGTAGAGCTGCAGGGCAGCCTGGGAGACCTCTATCGAACGTTCAAACTGGCCATTCCGGTAGAATAAAAATCCTTCGTAGAAGTAAGCATCCGCCAACAGCTCCGGGGAATGGTTAGCTTCCAGGAGGCAGATCGCCCGCTCGAGCATTGGGATCGACTGGTCCAGCCTGCCCATCCTCCCCAGGAACCAGGCCTGGCGCGACAGGGTTTCACCCAGCAGGCGCGCGGCCACATCTTCTGGACATGCTTCGCGCGCCGCTGCTCCGGCCAGCTGCTCTGCCGCCTGCTCAAACAGCGCCACCCCGTCCTGGTACTGGCCGGTAATTTCAAGGAACAGCCACAGCGTGGGAGTCATTTTCTGGATATCGTCCACACGCAGCAGGGATACCGCCCAATCCCAGGCCAGCCGAAAATTTTCATATTCTGCGGAAATTTCGCCGATGGCCTGGACCTGCTGCTCAGAGACCAGGTCTGTCTGCCAGTGGGCACACATCTCGGCATAATACTGGCAGTGGCGGTCATAGATCTGGATATGTTCGTGGGTCAGGGCCTGAAAATGGGAAAAGGCATACTGGCGCACCAGCTCGTGCATATAAAACCAGCCCTGCTCGCCACGGCGAATGAACGATTTTTCGACCAGGGAAAGCAGGATGGGTAAATTTACCTGGGCAATTTGATCGGCAGCCGGGCGGCGGAACCCACCGCGGAAGATCGATAATTTTCTTAACGCCCGTTGTTCTTCATCGGGTAAAAGCGACCAGGAATAATCGAAGGTAGCCCGCAGGCTTTGCTGGCGCTCGGGAATGTCCCTTCCCCGGCTGCTCAAGAAGTCCAGGTTACGGCGGATTTCATGGTAGATCTCCTCGCAGGAAAGCGCCCGCACCCACCCGGCAGCCAGCTCAATTGCCAGCGGATTGCCATCCAACAATGCGCAGATCCGTCCTGCAGCCTGGCGCTCCGCACCTGCCAGCTCGATCCCGGGCCGGGCGCGCTGGGCGCTGGCTTGAAAAAGCTGGAAGGCGGAAAATTCCTCGAAATGATTGTCGGGATTGTCCACCGGGTAAGGCAGCCCTTGCAGCTCGAACACCCACTCCGGCTGTAAATTCAGTCGTTCGCGCGAAGTCGTCAGGATGCTCAGCCGGGTGGTGTAGCGCAGAATTTCGTCCAAAAATACGGCACTGCCCAGCACATGTTCAAAATTATCCAGCACCACCAGGACCTGCTTATCCCCGATAAAGGCAGCAATCTGGCGCTCTGCGCTCAGGCTGCCGTACAAAGTCAAACCCAGCGTGCTGGCGATGTGCGGAAGGATCGAATCCCCGGGATTGATCGCCGCCAGCGAGACAAAATAGATGCCTTGTTCTTGATAAGGTTGGAGATCAGCGGCAGCAGCCAGAGCCAGCCTGGTCTTGCCTACCCCACCCGGGCCAGTGATGGTCAGCAGCCGGCAGCTGTCTCGCCGGCGCAGCATTTGAGTGATCTGCTCCAATTCCCATTCGCGACCGATTAACGGCGTTGCCGGCACCGGCAGGCGCGGCGCAACGCTGATCGAATCGGCTGGCCGGGCGTAGGCTTCCCCGGCCTGGGGGAGCGTGTAATGCACCGGCAGTGGCTCCAGGGCCAGCTCGGGGATATTTAAATGCTCGATCCGGGATTCCGACCGGGCGACTTTGATAAATGTTTCTGTGTCCTGAGGAGTGATTTTGAGGGCTTCTGCAAGCAGCTGAGCCACCTGCCGGGAGGGCCGGCGCTCATCCGCTTCGAGCTTGCGAACCGTTGTAACCGAGATGCCAACCTGACGGGCCAGGTCCTCCTGGGTTAAATCCAACGTCTTCCGCCGGCGCCTTAACCATACACCGAACGAATACGCTTCTTCCATGGAGCCTCACTTCCTCATTTCAATCAAAACAGGTTTGGGTGGGAATAGCTGTTCTGACCCGCCATAAACCCTCAAATTGTACCAGTCCTGTAACGGTGATTGTATAACTGGATGACACCTAAACATATTAAATGAGTATTAACATCCGAATTATACAATTTATTTCATTTTTCCAGAGGAGAAAATTTACCATGAGCAAAGGCTTACGGTGGGGATTGATCATTTTTGGCAGTCTGATCAGTTTGATCACAATCTTGAGTGGAATCGTGTTTTTCATCAGTCAAAGCCGGCTCTATCACGTCTACGACACGAATGTACCGGCGGTTTCTATCCCAGATTCCCCGGAAGCGGTAGAAAGGGGTCGCTATCTGGTTTCGACAGTCGCCGGCTGCGTCGACTGCCACGGACAGGATTATGGCGGCGGGACTTTCATCGACGACCCGATGGTGGGCGGCTTCTTCGGCCCCAATCTGACCTCCGGGCAGGGAGGCGTGGGCAGCAAATACACCGACCAGGACTGGGTGCGCGCCATCCGCCACGGGATCAAACCCGATGGCACCCCGGTGCTGGTGATGCCGGCTATGGATTTTTATAATTTGAGCGATGCAGACCTCGGGGACATCATCGCCTATCTCAAGACGATCCCCCCGGTGGACAATTTTGTTGAACCCAGCCAGGCAGGTCCCTTAGGGCGCGCTTTAATCGTAACCGGTCAAATCAGCGCCATCTCGGCGGAGGTCATTAACCACACCCAGCCTCACCCTGGTGCACCGGAACG
>JAJZSS010000452.1 GCA_021849525.1 Chloroflexota bacterium | reverse complement strand
ATAATCACGCCGGCTTCGATCCAATCGCCTAACAAAGCAGAGATGATCGAGGCGATAATCAAGAGGATGACAATAAAATTATTGAGTTGTGCTAAAACAAGCTGGAAAAAGGAGGGCCTGGGTTTCTCTCTGAGTTCATTAAGCCCGTATTGTTGTTGTCTCTTCGCGACCTCTTCTGAGGTAAGGCCGGATGGAGGAGCATTCAACCTGACCAGCACGTCATCCATCGCTAATGAGTGCCAGGTATAAGTAAGGTCAGGTTGCACAGGGGGATCTTTCTCTTGAAACTTTTCAGCCATGATATCTCTCCATGTTTTCGAATTTTAATTTTCCCACTCCGGGTTTTTCCTAAGCAGCTCCCGCTTAATATCGTTCTATCAATTCCAGAATGGAATTTCTATAAGGCATGCAACATGTGTTACATAAATAAATTAACGAATAACCTGGTTACTTCGTGAATGGTATCACACAACCCTCAATTCCCGCAATTGTATTCGGCTTCGCAAAGAATTATACTTAGCCCAATCGTCGAAACAAGATCAACCCCAGCCTTAGGCGCGGCCAGGGCAAGCTTCTGTTAGGACGTGATAACAAAGAAGGAGATTTCAATGGCTGTGATCACGCTTTCCCGACAGTCGGGCAGTGAAGGAAATGAAATTACCCAAATTTTATGCGACCGCCTCGGGTACCGATATTTTGATAAAACAATGATGGCAGAATTAGCCACGAACCTGGGCGAAAGTCCTGCAAATGTGGTTGATATCTCGGCCGATCAGTATCAAGCAAAAACCTGGCTCGAAAAGACTTTTGGGGCAATTCAATTACCATACGGCGATTATACTGGCGCCTCTTACCTGGCCCAGGAAGATGCCCGACAGGCGCTGACAGTCGCACACGTACAGAATTTTATCGCCGCTGCCTATGAGTTAGACAATGTGATTATAGTTGGCCGCGGCGGACAGGTCGCGCTGGCAGATAAACCGGATGTTTTACATGTGCGGGTTGTTGCGTCTTTGGAGACCAGAGTAAAACGCTGGCAAAACCGAGCAGGACTGAATCAGGATGAAGCTCGCCAGAAAGTACACGAGCGAGATGCCGCCCATAATGATTTCGTTAAACGCTTCTTCCACACGGATATTTCGGATCCAACCCTATACGATCTGATGATTAATACCGATAAGCTTACCCGAGATGCCGCCGCCAGCCTGATCATCCAAGCGCTGGAATATCTCCCGGAGCGCGCCTAGCCTTTATGCTGACCGGATACAGACCTTTGAAAACCCTCAAACTGAATGTCCTCTTCCTGGCAGCCGAAGCCGATCCGCTGGTAAAAGTTGGTGGATTGGGAGATGTGGCCGGGTCATTGCCGCCCGCATTACAACAATTAACTACCGAAAAAACCAGAGGTGTAAAACTGGATGTCCGCCTGGTCATCCCTTTTCATTCCGTAATCCGCCAAAAACATCTTGAGCTCGAATACCTGTTTGAATACGAAGTGCCCTCTGAGGCGGAGCCGATCATCGCCCAGGCATACCGGTTATTGATAAATGGCGTTGAAATTTACCTCATTTCTGGGGCGCCGTTCAGAGAGGATGCCCCCGTATACGATCCAAATCCTGCGATCGATGGGCTGAAATTCTTTTTCTTCTCGTTGGCCGCGCTGGAATTAGTCAAAAAGCTGGACTGGCAGCCCGATATCCTGCATGCCAATGATTGGCATACCGCGATCGCAGTTTATGCGCTCAAAGTGAGCAAGTCACACGATCCATTTTTCAAAGACGTAGCTTCCGTGTTAACCATCCACAATCTACTATTTATGGGCGCAGGAACCGAAGCAGCCCTGGATGTCTTTGGTTTTCCCGCCAGCCAATCTCCAGACTTACCCTGGTGGGCGAAAAAATTCCCACTGCCATTGGGCCTGGAGACTGCTGAAAGAATAGTCCCGGTCTCACCCACTTATGCCCGCGAAATATTGACTCCAGAGTATGGTGGTGGTTTAGATGAATTTTTAAAAACCCGCCAGGAGAGCATAACAGGGATTGTGAATGGGATCGATCAAGTGAGCTGGAATCCAGCAACTGACCCGGCGATCCGGGCAAATTTTGACATCTCTACCCTTTTCGTAAGACAAAATAACAAAGAAGCATTAACCGCCGAATTTTCGCTGAATCCAGATCCAAAAATCCCCCTGTTGATCTTGATCGCCCGCATGGACCAACAAAAAGGTGTCGATCTGGCGGTGAACGGCTTATCTCAGATGACCGGCCAACGCTGGCAGGCGATCATTCTCGGCACCGGCAGCCCCGAGATCGAGGACGCCTGCCGGCAGATGGAGCGTGAGCATCCCGAGCGAGTACGCGCCGCCATCCGCTTCGATAGCCGGCTGGCACGGCGCATGTATGCTGGAGGAGATATCATTTTGATGCCCTCGCGGTATGAGCCGTGTGGTCTGGCGCAGATGATCGCAATGCGCTATGGCTGCGTGCCTCTGGCACGCGCCACCGGGGGCTTGCAGGATACCATCATCGATATTGCAGACAATCCAGAACGGGGTACAGGATTTTTGTTCAAGCCAGCCACACCCGAGGCGTTCGCCGAAACCTTACACCGGGCGCTGGCACTCTTTCCAGACTCTGCCCACTGGTCCGCCATTCAAAGGCAAGGCATGTGCCAGGATTTCTCCTGGGAAAATTCAGCGCTCCAGTACGTACAGCTCTATCAAGATTTACTCAAGGGTCGCGCGTAGCTTCAGCTGGTTCCCCTTTTTAAGCTCTGCCCTCCGACCACGGATGCGGTCGATATCGATCGGATACGCCCCGTATTCATGCACCGTAGCGTACATTTTGGCGGCGTTCTCCACAGGCACTGCATCGTGTACTTCGCTGGAAGAGCC
>JAJZSS010000451.1 GCA_021849525.1 Chloroflexota bacterium | reverse complement strand
GATCTCTGGTTGATCAGGTTGAGAGACGAGACAATCTTGCCAGACTTCGTATCCTCGACGATCGTAAAGTCACCGGGGTCAAAGGTGGGGTGCGGGCGGGTAAGCAGGTCACGCGTCCAGGCGGCTATATGCTCGTCTCGTTCTTGTTGGTCCGAATCGTTGTGGATGAAAGAATTGAAATCAGCCAGCGCATCAGCGTCGGCGGGCGTCGAGCGGCGCAGGATCAGGCCTTCGCCCAGATCACGCAAGACAGGTTGAGAGTGAACGACAGGTTGTTCCATGAGTCTACTCCGGGTTGATCGTTTTCGCAAATGAGATAATTCGAGAGATATCCTTGAAACCCAGGCGCTCGTAAAGCCGCAGAGCGCCGGTGAAGTTATCGGTATCGACAGTTAACCCCGCGTATTCCAGGCCAGCAGCTTTGAAGGCCTGCATGCTGGCGCAGATTAAGGCGGATGCAATTCCCTGTCTGCGCCAGGCACGCTGCACGGCAAGGGTCTGGATCCAGCCCTCTTTAATCCCCGCAGCTTTGTTTTCGGCAGCGCGGATCTTATTGACTGATACACCGGCCAATTCATCTCCTTCAGTCACCATGAAGGAAAGCTCGGGATGAAAGTACTCATGCTCGGTCACCCACATCTTCCAATGTTCTGAATTGGTCGGGATACTCCCCCAGTGATCTTCGAAGGCTTCATTGACTGCCTGCCGGGCAGCTTCGTCGAGCTCAGGATTCCAGGCGATTAGTTGCAGGTTCGCAGGCAGCTGGACTTCTGGGATCTCCAGGCTGAGATCTCGCCGCATGCGGTAGAAATAACGTGCCGGTTCAAAACCATGCTGCTCATACAGCTTTATATAATCGGGGAGGAAGTCCGGGATGCTCATTCGCAGCAGGCGGAGCTGGGTTTCGGCAACGCGGCTTTGAATTTCGCTGCCGCGCTGGACCAGCCACTTCATAATGAATGTACCCAACCCGTGCCTTCGGAAAGCCGGGTGAACGGTACCTTCCATGAATGAGAAACTCAGCTTCGCGGTAGGGAGGGGTGTGAAGATCCAACCGTAGCCGATGAGCTGCCCACTGGGCGTGAACACCACAAGTGAATCGGTCGCCGGATTGGACTCGGGGTCGGTAAAATCTCGCTCGCGATCTTCCAGGGTATCGACCCAGCCGCGGCGGTCGACAGCCTCGGCAGCCAGCAAGAGTGCATTTAAGGCGACCGCATCCTCACGGGCGACCGCTCGCCAGATATATTCCTGTAAGGGCAGGGGTAGGCGCAGAGTTGCATAATCCATTTTCAAAATACCTTTCAACTTATGAACCACGACTTCAGGGTTCGGAATTTATTCCGCCCGGACAGCTTCCACCGCAGGGACCAGGCTGATCGGCGCCGGCCTATCACTTTTGTGGAAGAAGATCCAGGTCAGTAATGTGGCCAGGGTATATAAAGCTGCCGTGCTGATGAACAGCGGAGCAAAACCGTAGCGTACCTGTACGATCCCGGATAGGAAGGGTCCGATCGTCCAGCCAAGCTGCCAGGTGATTGTCCGCAGGCTGTTGACCGCTCCCTGATCCTGTTCGGGGACCTGTTCCATGCTGAAGGCATCGAACAACGGGACCGCCATATTCATTAAGGTCCCCCGGACCAAAAAGCCAACCGCCGCCAGGGAATAGCGGGGGGAGAATCCGACCAGGAGCAGAAAGATCTGGCTGACAGCCTGGGTGGCGGTGACGGCGGTTATTTTCCCACGCAGCAGCTTCTCGAGCCTGGGGCTGAAGATCGATCCTATCCCGGTGGTCAGAGAGAGCAGGCTGAACAGGATCCCCAGAGTCTGGTCCGAGATAGCGTACTTTTCATTGAAAAACACGTTCATGTATGGGATCAGGCTGGCTGCCCCGAAACCGATCAATAGGTTTGGCAGCGTAAGCTTGAGCGTCACCGGGCGGCTGAGCACATGCCAGATCGGGGTGCGCAGGGTGGGTAGTCCCAGCCTTTCTGCGGTGGATTGCGGCTCTTTGATCAGGGCCAGCGGAATGAGAGTCAGGGTGCTGGCGGCTGCGGAAGCCAGCAAAACGGCCTGATAAGCCTGGGCGCTATCTGCCCCAAAGCCGAACAGGTTGGCAAATACAGCTGGCAGCTGCCCAGCGAATATATTCCCAACCGCGCCCGCCAGGGTGATCAATCCAAAATTCAGGCTGAACAGCAGCGTCCGGTTCTGCGCATTGGAGACTTTCATCATGAACGGTGCATGGCTTAAGAAAAACAGGCTTTGTCCTACCCCGCTGACGAAGGCGGCTCCCAGGATCAAGCCTCGCGCCGGGGCAGTGACTTCGACGACTGCGCCGAGCACGTATAGGCTCATCCCCAGGATCATGGCGCGCTTGCGTCCAATCCGGTCGGAAAGCATGCCCAGGGGAATGCCCAGCAGCAGGGCTGCAGCGGAGGTAGCGGAGGTGACCAGTCCCAGGAATTCACGGCTGAAGCCTCGCTCCAGGATGTAGAAATTAAAGAACAACAACCAGGTACTATAAATCACCCCATCCAGCAGGGTTGCCAGCAGGAACAGGCGTGCTGGTCGGCTGAATTCGGTCAGAAAATTTGGTACGCGGTTTTTTAACTGCATCATTCACCTGCAGCTTCGATCAAGTCGGGTTTTTCACCTGGCCCGGTTGCCAGGCTTTCAGTTATTTCTGGAGCAGGCTCAGCGGGCAGGCGTAAGGCACGGATAAGCAGGCCCAGGATGGGAGCCAGCAGCAAACCAGAGGCTGTTATCGCTGCCCGGACTGAGATCTTGCTGCCGATCACGCCCAGCGCCGGTCCAGAAGTGATCTGCCCGATTGCATCCACCTGGCTGCTCATCGAGAGCACGGTAGCGCGCACCTGCGGGTCGAGGCGCTGGTTGACCCAGG
>JAJZSS010000450.1 GCA_021849525.1 Chloroflexota bacterium | reverse complement strand
GTCACCCCTCCCGCTGGAGAAGTCACGGCGCCACCGGTGGAAACCCTTACACCTACCCCAACCCCCACCAGCGCACCGGCGACACCCACCCAGCAGCCCGGCTGCAGCGATCGCGCCGCCTTAGTCAGCGAGACCATCCCCGATGGCACGATCGTCAAACCCGGTGAGCAGCTGCAGAAGATCTGGCGTCTGCGCAATGCCGGCGACTGCACCTGGAACACCGGCTATTCACTGGTCTTCAAAGAAGGCGCTCAAATGAGCGCCGCCAGCCCACAGCCTCTGTCCTCCAATGTTGCTCCCGGTGATGAGCTGGAGCTGAAAGCCGGGTTGGTTGCCCCCACCACCGCCGGGGCTCACCGCGGTGAATGGATGCTGGTCAATGCCGCCGGACAGGAATTCGGCCTGGGGCTGAACGGCGATCGCCGCTTCTGGGTCGAGATCGAAGTGACCGATTCCGGCGCCAGCCTGGACCTCGGCACCCCCGACTGGCACGACGGCTTCGACTCGAATTTACATTACTGGTACCTGGCGGCGGATAACAGCATCGAGCTGGCGATTGACGATGGCTATCTGACAATGACCGCCTTCCAGCCCGGGGGCGACAACTGGCGGGTGGCCGAGCTGCGTGAGCTGGGTGACTTCTACCTGGAAGCCAAAGTCAGTTTTGGCGATGAGTGCAGTGGGAAAGACAGCTTCGGTTTCCTGGTGCGCGCTCCCGACCCGGATGGGGGAAATATCGACTCCGGCTACGCCTTTGCCTTCGCTTGCGACGGCGAATTCCGTTACTATTTGATGCAGGACGGAGAGTATGTCGGCCTGTCGAATTGGAAAAGCGCCAGCAGCCTGAACGCCGGCGCCGGGCAGACCAATCAGGTCGGGGTGTGGGCGGAAGGCGACCAGTTCCGGGTGTATATCAACGGCGTCCGGGTGGCCGAATTCAACGACAGCACCTATTCCCGCGGCCTGTTCGGTTTGTTGGTCCGCTCGGCCGATACCGATAATTTCCAGGCCCTGGTCGACGAGATTTCTTACTGGACATTACCCTGAGCCAGTCTAAGTGATTAAAAAGAGCAGCCAAAGCGCCTGGCTGCTCTTCTTTGATTAAGCGACCTTGCAGACTACTCGATGACGATTTCTTTCGGGTTGAAATCGATCTCAGGCAGCTGCATGTCCAGGTTTTTCAACGTCTCCACCAGGATCTCCCCGATCAGCAGGTTGCGGTACCACTTGCGGTTGGCCGGGATCACGTACCAGGGTGCAGCTTCGGTGCTGGTTTTGGAGAGCACATCCTCGTAAGCTTTTTGATACTCTGGCCATAATTTGCGCTCTTCCAGGTCACCGGGGTTGAATTTCCAGTTCTTATCCGGCTCGTCCAGGCGGGCCTGCAAACGATCTTTTTGCTCGTCCTTATCGATATGCAGGTAGAATTTCAGGATAGTCGTCCCCGATTCGGCCAGGGTCTTTTCGAAAGCATTGATCTGCTCGTAGCGTTTCTTCCACACATCTTCTGGCACCAGGGAATGCACCCGCACCACCAGCACATCTTCGTACTGGCTGCGGTTGAAGATCACGATTTCTCCCTTGCGTGGGGTTTGCTTGTGGATGCGCCACAGGTAATCGTGCGCCAGCTCTTCGGCGGTGGGCACTTTGAAGCTTGCTACACGCACTCCCTGGGGATTAACGCCGTCGAATACATGCCGGATCACCCCATCTTTCCCGCTGGTATCCATCCCCTGCAGGATGATCAGCAAGGAATGCTTTTGCTCGATATACAGCATCTCCTGCAGCTTCTCCAGCTTATTGTTCAGCTTGATTAACGCGTCTTCAGCCTCGTCTTTTTCCAGGTCGAACAGGCTTTTGTCGTTCGGATCCCATTCATCCAGCTTGATTTTTTTGCCCGGCTTCACCAGATAGCGGTCCATATGACTCCTCCTGTGCTCGATTCTGGGTTGTGATTGGATAGGCATATCATAACATTGGACACATAAACCTGATGACTTTCGTATGCAGGTTTGGCAGTTGAATTTGTTACAATGTACATGGAGATTATCCCTTTAGCGATATAACGACCGATGGATGAGCAAAAATCAACCCCCAACCAGACAATCCGCTTCCAGCAGTATGCCAGCGGAGACTGGAAAACAATTAGCGGTGAAGTCATCACTGAAAAGCCGGTCTCCTTAACCGTTAACGGCGAAGTCTGGCTGACTTTCATGTGCACCCCCGTTGACCTGGAAGCCCTGGCGGTCGGCTTTTTATTTAATGAAGGATTCATCCAGACAATGGCTGAAGTGGCCGATGTTCGCACCTGTGAAAACCAGGAAAATATCGATGTCTGGTTGAACCAATCCGTGGAAAAACCCAAACAGTGGCGGCGGACCACCGGCTGCACTGGCGGGGTCACCTCCATCAGCACCGAGATGAACGGCAAGCCCGTCCTCAACGGCGGAATGCTCACCCCGCAGCAGGTCTGCGAGCTGATCGCCCAATTGTTCGACGCCCAGGACCTGTACCGCAAATCGGGGGGAGTGCACACCTCCGCCCTCAGCGACGGCGAGCGTATTCTGATTACCGCCGAAGATATCGGCCGCCACAACACCCTGGATAAGATCGCTGGCAAGCTGCTGCTGGAAGGTCTGCGGCCCGAGCGGCGCATTCTGCTGACCACCGGGCGGATCAGCTCGGAAATGCTCCAGAAAGCCGGGCGGATCAACGCCTCGATCCTGATCACCCGCACCTCTCCCAGCTCCCTGTCTATCGAAATGGCTGAACGTCAGGGGATCACCCTGATCGGTTATGCCCGGCGCAGCCAGTTCAACCTGTACACCCATCCCGAGCGGATGGTCACCCATCCTGAAAGGATGGTCACCCATTCCGAAGGATTGGTCACCCATTCTGATGGGATGGTCA
>JAJZSS010000449.1 GCA_021849525.1 Chloroflexota bacterium | reverse complement strand
GTTTGCCGGGCGAAAAGCAAACGGGATAGCGGCGACGATAGCCAGCATGAAGAGCAGGACCAGCACCACAAGTTTAGTCTGCTGGCGCTCAAGGGTATTCGAGACCCGGAAGTAGCGATAGAACTGGCTGGCCAGGGCAGACAGCACAAAACCAATCGCCAGGCCTGAGCTGATTCCGGATAATCGGTTTTCGACCGCCGGCCCCAGGAGCTGGATGCCCTCGGCCAGCAGGGGACTCTGGATTACCATCCAGGCGATCCATGCCCCGGCCAGCCAGCGCACCCAGCGCGGCGCGGGTTGGCCATTGGGGAAAAAGAAAAATATCAAGAAATACAGCTGCCAGCTGAGGGTGCCGAGGAGATGATCTAACGATTTCAGCGCCGGAAATTCGGCCATCAAGGGCTGCAGGAAGGTGCCCCCCACGGTCCCCATCAGGGTAAATGTGAAGGCAACATAGATCCCAAACCATCCCCCCGCCCCACGCCACAGCAGGAGAATCAGCACCGGGTATACCAGCAGCAGCCCAACCAGGTCCCGGGCAAAGCCCCACCAGGCAACCGTGGTAGCCGGCCAGCCCAATTCTTTGAGCGCGGCCTGAGTTTGCTCAGGAGTCCAGGCATCATTGGGGGTGTTAATCGCCTTGTTATCCAGGTTGTGCAGCGCAAAATCTTGATAGTTGAAAAGGCTCACCAACGTGGCTGCCAGGATCGCCAGCGCCAGCAGCGCCACCAGCCCGCGTGCCAGCCCCAGCCAGGTGAGCGAACGCCAGCGCAATGAACTGGGAGATTTTACGCCCGCCGTGGGGATTGTCTGCATCTCAGGCCCGGGTGAGAGCGCCAAGCAGGGCGCCGTATGCCAGGTGAGCCGAAGCCAGCGCCGGGGCGGCAATCTGGGACAGGGGTGAAGCGGTGGCGGGCAGGAGGATCGCATTTGCCAGCAGGTACAGCAGCAAGCCGTAGGCCAGCCCGCTCACCAGCCTCCCGGCGGTACTGCTCTCCGGGCTCGGCAATAGCCGCAGCAGCAGGCGCAGCAGGGCGCCGAAGATTCCGCCGTAGACTGCCGAGACGCCGAGATGTAAGAAGATGCTGGAAAGGGGATTGGGCTGCTGGCCTGGAATCGCGAATTTCTCAATCAGCGCCTGTGGAGCCTCCCCCGTCAGCAGCCCGGCCAGCAGCAGCCCGGCCAGCATTCCCAGCCCGGCCAGAATACCCCCGACCAACCCGTTGATCAGGGTGTCGGTCGGGGAGATTGAGCGTGCCTGTACCGGATTGGAGTGGTCCATCGTCCCTCCCACGCATTATATAGATAAAATATACAGTAATAATCCATAATATACCGGAACACCGTCCGCCGAACGTTACCAAAAGCGTTACGAAAAAATTGATTTTAGGGAATCTGTCACGTTTCTGATTGTAGGTCGGACTTCAGTCCGACTCCGGCGCAGCCGGGACTCTTCTACCCCAATCAATTGGGATATCTCGCTGGAAGAGCAGCATCTGGTGGTCGAAATGTAGGTTAAGCTTTAGCTTGACTCCGGCGCAGCCGGGACTCTTCTACCCCAATCAATTGGGATATCTCGCTGGAAGAGCAGCATCTGGTGGTCGAAATGTAGGTTAAGCTTTAGCTTGACTCCGGCGCAGCCGGGACTCTTCTCCATCAAACAATTGGGGTATTTCGCTGGTAAGCCAGCCATCCTGCCGGTCGACCTCGACAGGTCGACCGACAAATCGTCGATCGCTTGCAGCATTTTGCGGGCAACGAAAAACCCTCCCCGAGCCAGCCTGCTCCGGGGAGGGTGAAAGCTCATCCGCCTGTCCTGCTCAGGCCGGCTGCAGCTCGCGCTCCACGGCCTTCGCACCCACTTTCGGTGCCATCAGCAGCCCCAGCGAGATCAACGCCAGGATCGCGCCGATCAGATACTCCTGAGTATCGAGATGGAAGGTGAAGAGCATCAGGTTACCGGTCAGCATGATCAGCGATCCGGCCACCGCCATCAAAAAGCCAAAGTACTTACCGCCTGCCAGGAAGGGGATCGCAATCACGGTCACCGCCACCCCGATCCAGTTCACCGGGTATCCCAGCAGCCACGCCATGTTGCCCTGATCCAGGATGAAGACCGGCTCGGGGCGCGCCCAGAACATGCGCAGCGATGAGCCGCCGTTCGAGAATGAGAAGGCTGCCGCCACCCCCAGAAACAAAAACAGGAAGAAACGGCCCACCTTCTCGCGGCTGGTGCCTTTGCCCGAAAGCAGGAAGATGAAATAAGGCACCAGTCCAATCAGCGCCACGATCAGGAAATAAAACATCTTGCTCTTCGCGAAAGCCATCACCGGGCCGGAATAGTAAGCCCCGGTGATCGCCGGGATCGCCAGCAGGCCTACGGCTGCCGGTTTGGCCCAGCTTTCACCGCGGTTCAAAGCCCAGGCCACCAGGAACAGGGAAATCCCGGCGGCAACGCTCAGCGCATTCCACAGCGGGAAGAAGCCGATCACAATTTTGGGCGCCGAGGCCAGCAGTGGGTTCCCCGTGGCAGCCACCTTGGCCGGGATGCCGCGCAGGATCGTGTCCATGGCGTCGGCCGTGATGAATGGCACCACCGTGATGCACAGCAGCCCGGCGATGGCTGCCACCAGGGCCAGTTTGGGATTGGGTACTCGTTCTTGGGTTGACGTTTTCACGCTCCTCAGGAAAAAATGGATTTGACCAGGTAAGATGGGGGACCTGGATAGGCCTGCCCCTTGCTTACCAGTGTAGCGACATCCTGCCGGAACGTCATCAACTTTAGTTAACTTAAATGAAAAACCAGAGCCACTTTGGCTCTGGCAGGCAGTTGGGAGAAGCAGATAGCAGGCTAGCCGGCTGACCGGGTGACCGGCTAGCCTGCTAGCCTAATCCAGCGTCCCGGCGATCC
>JAJZSS010000448.1 GCA_021849525.1 Chloroflexota bacterium | reverse complement strand
TATGGATTAACGCCCAAAAATTATCCATGGGGGTATCCAGCTGGACATGGTGGGTCGGACCCAGGATCAGACCGCCGTTCTTTCCGAGGGTTTCGAGCCGGGCACAGACTTCAGCGCGAACATCAGCCGCTGAACCAAAAGGCAGGGTGTGCTGCTCGTCAATCGAACCCCAAAAACAAAGCTGATCGCCGTACTCACGTTTCAGACGGACGGGGTCCATGCTGGCGGGTTGGATCGGGTTGAGCACGTCCAGACCGATCTCGATCAGGTCGGGGATGATCGGATAGATCGCCCCATCGGAGTGGTAAGCAACTTTCACTTGCGGATTGATCGCTTTCAGCTCGGCGATGAAATTCGCCATGCGCGGCTTGAGGAATTTCCGCCACATCTTGGGTGAGATCAACATGGCATTCTGGGCGCCCACATCGTCGCCCGTCCAGATCATATCCACACCCATCTGGGTCAATTTTTTAGCGACTGCCAGGTGGTAACGGTAAGGAATATCCAGGATTTGCTCTGCCAGGTCGGGATTCAGAGCAAAATCAGACAGCATCCTCTCGTAACCGCGTAACGCCCAGGCACACTCAAAGATCGTGGTCACCGCTACGCCAACAATCCAATATTCCTCTTTAAAATTCTGCAGCACCCAGCCCGCTTCTTCATAAAGCTCAGGCCGGGTGGGGTCAGGCGGCTGATAGGAATCGATGGCGCGATCCTCAGCCAGAGGATGCCGGTTGAATTCGGTGTAGCGGCCCATTCCAAAGGGCGTATCATATGGGACGGAATGCCAGCCCACCCCCCATTCATCAATGTATTCGGCTTCGTCTTGGTAATAAGAATTCGCCCAGCCCACCGAAGTAAGCAGCAAATCCTCGCTCAGGGCGCGCTCGAGCTCGTAAGTATTCCCACCACCATGAGGATTATGCAGTTTATCCCCACCGAGCTTCAGTTCTCGCCGTAAACGAGCTGCAAACTCGGGTGTGAAGGACACCTGAAGCGGGCAGCGATCGGGCGCTTCGTGGTTCAGAGCAGTTAAAACCCGCTCGCGAGGTTTCATGCGCCGAGGTCAGGCCAGCAAGGCTTTGGCAGCTGCGACGGCCCGGCTGGCATCGCTCGAATAGCCATCGGCACCGATCAGTGTGGCATAATCCTGAGTAACAGGCGCACCGCCAACCATAATCTTCACCTGATCTCGCATGCCCGCCGTGTTCAGCGCTTCAATCGTGGCTTTCATCCCTGGCATGGTGGTCGTCAACAGCGCAGACATTGCCACGATCTGAGCCTGGTGCTCGCGCGCCGCATTGACAAATTTATCTGGCGCTACGTCGGCACCCAGATCGACAACTTCGAAGCCGGCGCCTTCCAGCATCATCGCCACCAGGTTTTTACCGATATCATGCAGGTCGCCTTTGACTGTGCCGATCACGACTTTCCCGGCAATCTTAACGTCCGAATCGACCAGGTGAGGTTTCAACAATGCCAGGCCGCCTTGCATTGCCCGCGCGGCAATCAGCATTTCGGGCACAAAATATTCACCTTCTTCGAAGAGACGCCCTACCTCGGCCATCGCGGCGATCATCCCCTCATTTAGAATGGTCGGCGCCGGGATTCCTGCATCCAGGGCAGCCTGCACCTTTTGCTTGACCGCTTCACTTTGACCTTCCATGACATGGGAATAGATTTCTTTGATAAGCGCTTCCACAATTGACTCCTTGAATATTTAATATAACCTTTTTGTAGCGAATTCACGTCCAGGCGATCAGGATATCAGTCTTTCTATGCAGATTAATTCTGAGAAGCAATCTTGGTGCGGACGCGTTCAGCCCGCCCTTGGCGCCACTGTGAAACTGCCACCGCAGCAACCAGCAGGAAACCAAGCGCAACTTTCTGAACAAAGGTATTGAATCCCAGTAAATTCATCCCATTATTGAGCACGCCGACCATAATAACGGCCAGAAATGTCCCGAAGATCGTCCCTTTGCCACCTGCAGTCGCCGCACCTCCCAGAAAAACCGCGGTGATTGCCTGCAGTTCCAGACCATTCCCATTAATCGGATTACCTGAGGTGGTGCGAGCAGTAAGCAGAACACCGGCCAGGCCGGCTATCCCACCCGATAAAACAAACATCAGGATGCGGATCCGAGTCAGATTAATCCCTGCCAGGCGCGCCGCGGTTGGATTACCCCCAATCGCATAGATCGCCCGACCGAAATCCGTGTAACGCATAAGAATATGTACCAGGACGGTCACAATCACCAGGATCACAGTCAAAACCGGGATACCCGTCCATTTTGTACCGGCCAGAGGAGGGATGTTGAGATCGGTCAAAAAACGCCCTTGCGCCAGCCAGGTGAATGCGGGCTGGGTGAGCACACCTACCGGCTTTCCATCAGGAGCCAATAAAAAGGCAAATCCGGCGAAAGCAGCCAGTGTACCCAGGGTGGCAATGGTTGGGTTGACCTTCAGCTTGGTAACAATAAAACCATTGATGACGCCGGCGATCATCCCCGCCGCAATTCCTGCCGCGACCGC
The DNA here is from genome assembly GCA_021849525.1 of Chloroflexota bacterium. Lineage (GTDB taxonomy): Bacteria > Chloroflexota > Anaerolineae > Anaerolineales > UBA4823 > JAJZSS01. Next base: position 386 of record JAJZSS010000448.1, on the reverse strand, counting down.
GATGGCTACATTATCTTTCGGCAAGATACCCAGGGAACCAACCGCACCCAAACCAGCCAGAACCGAGGCGGACACTACCGAGCCAATCGAGGCGACCGAGCCTATCGAGATATCGAGCGCACCGGCAACAATAACGACCGTTTCGCCAATCGCCAGCAAACCAACGATTACGATCGCCTGGGCCAGGCTGTTCCACAGGTTCTGCCAGGAGAAGAATTTATCACCGCCCGTCATCCCAAACCAGCCGCTTACCACGGTGATCAGGAAAATCAGAACGATCAGGGCAAAGATCAAGGTCAGGTTATCCCCGCCGATAGCGTTGATTACCTTCCGAAACGTATTACTGCTGCTTTTCGCAGGCGTTGCTAACTGGCTGGCAGATCGGA
>JAJZSS010000447.1 GCA_021849525.1 Chloroflexota bacterium | reverse complement strand
AACCCCTGGGGTTTGAGAGGAAAATATACGGGTCAGGAATGGCCCAGGACAGGATGCGGTGTATAAACCTCTTCCAGGAACTTCAAGTCATCCGGGGAGAGATGGATCTCGAGGGTGTGCAGCGACTCTTCGAATTGAACCATCTTCGTGGCGCCGATGATGGGGCTGGTGATGCCTGGCTGGTGGAGAATCCAGCCGAGCGCCAGCTGGGCGGTGGAGTATCCCAGGCGGCTGGAGAGCTCCTGCAGGCGAGCCAGGACAGCGTAATCGTTCTCGCGGGAGTAAAACTCCTGGGCGAATGTGTCGGTGCGAGCACGTTCGGTCTCACCTGCCTGGGGGTGCTTGCGATTGCCTGCCAGAAAACCACGCGCCAGGGGGCTCCAGGGCAAGATGCCAATTCCCTCCTCCCGGCACAGCGGCAGCATTTCACGTTCTTCTTCGCGATAAACCAGATTGTAATGATTCTGCATGGAGATAAAACGCGTCCAGCCGTGCAGGTCGGCGAGGTAGAGCGCTTTGGTAAACTGCCAGGCGTACATGCTGGAGGCGCCGATATAGCGGGCTTTGCCAGCCTTGACCACATCATGCAGGGCGGACAGGGTCTCTTCGATGGGTGTATCGGAATCCCAGCGGTGAATTTGATACAGATCGATATAGTCGGTGCCCAGGCGGCGCAGGGAATCGTCGACGGCTTTCATAATGTGGACGCGGGAATTGCCGCGCTGGTTGGGTTTATCGCCGGTGGGGAAGAAAACTTTGGTGGCGATGACCACTTCATCGCGGTGGGCGAAATCGCGGAGGGCGCGGCCGGTCACCTCTTCGCTGACCCCCTGAGAGTACATATTGGAGGTATCGAAGAAGTTGATACCGGCTTCCAGGGCTTTTTGGACAAATGGCCGGCTGGCAGCTTCATCTAATACCCAGGGACGCCAGGTGGGCGTGCCGTAACTCATCATGCCCAGGCAAATGCGGGAGACTTTCAACCCGCTGCGACCCAGATTGACATATTCCATACTGGCTTTACCCTCCTACATGAACAATATTAGATCTTGCGGCAGACCAGCAAGCCCTTGCCGATGAGAACAACGGTTGAGTCCAGATGTTCATCTTGTAAGGTACGGTCGATGAATGGCTGCAGCTCGGCAGCATGGCTGGTGACATTATCGGCGACCAGCCAGCCACCTGGAACCAGGCGCGGGGAGACCAGTTCGAAGCAGGCCTGGTAGAGCGATTTCTCAGTATCCAGAAAGCAAAAAGCTACCTGTGGATAATCGGCCAGGCGCTCCAGGGCATTCGCATTGACCAGCTCGATCCAGGGCTCGACCTGGGCCAGGCGGAACGTTTCCGCAGCCAGGCTGGCCTTGGCCGGAGAAAGCTCAAAAGTGGTCAGGCGGCGCTGGCTCTGGCGGCAGGCCAGGGAAAGCCACAAAGAAGAATAACCGCCGCTGGTGCCAATCTCAAGCAGTGCGCCCTGCGGGGCAGAACTGGCGAGTAAAGCCAGGAGGCGGCCCGTTTCAGGAGGAATCTGGCGCAGGCGCAGGGCATGGGGCATGTCATCGCTACGATCGCGCCGGTCCTGGGCTTCCAGGAACTCCATGCGCTGCCGGACCGGTGGTGGGATGGGGTGAAACACGGGCTCACCCCACCTTTTCCAGCTCGTCGATGGTCTGCATCGCCAGGTCCACGACTGCGCCAAGGGTTTCTGAATCAAAGGTGAATTTCGCCCCGGCAGCAGCATATAACTCCGGCAGGGTGACCGCGCCGCCCAGCGATAGGGCTTTACGGTAATCGGCGACAGCTTTCGCCTGGTCCTGGAGGGCGTTGCGCCAGATCTGCATGGCACCGAGTTGGGCCAGACCATATTCGACATAATAGAACGGGACCTGGAATATGTGCAGCTTGCGATGCCAGCCAGTTACCTTTTCTTCTTCCAGGCCGGTCCAATCGATACCGCGCATGAAGCGATCCCACAAGCTGCCCCAGGTCTGGTCGCATTGAGCAGGGTCTGTGGCTGCGTCTGGATTTTCATACACCCAGTGCTGGAAAGCATCGACCACTGCCATATAGGGCCAGAAAAGCAGAGCACTTTCCAGGTGCTCGACACGGGCGCGGGCAGCATCGGCGGGAGTATAGAAGCCGCCCTGCTCGGCTGCCAGGTAAGGTGAGGCAAGCAGCTCCATGCCCATGGAGGCCACTTCTGCGAATTCCATCGGGACCTGGGTTTGCTGGTGATAAGGCAGGCTGGCTGTCTCGAAGACATGGAAGGAATGCCCGCCCTCGTGCAGGAGAGTCTGGACGTCATCGTGGAGACCGACCGCATTCATGAAGATGAACGGCCGTTTGACCGCTGCAAAATCGGTGCAATAACCGCCGGGAGCTTTACCCTTGCGGTTATCCAGATCCAGCAGCTTTTCGCGGCGCATGGTGCTGAAATAATCACCAAGCTGGGGATCGACATGCTGGAAGATACTTTCCACACTGCCTTCCAGGACCGGGATTTCGTTGAAGGGGCGCAAGGCAGGGCGATTGTAGGGATCCACATCCAGGTCCCAGGGGCGAAGCGAATCGACGCCCAGGCGGGCGCGGCGCCGGGCGTAAATCTGCTGAGCGGCTGGCACAACGACCTGTTCGATGGCTGCATGGAACTGGCGGCAGTTCTCGGGGGTGTAATCGAAGCGCAGGTACTGCTTCCAGCGGTAAGAACGGTAATCGGAAAAGCCAGCATTGGCTGCCATCTGGCGGCGAATTACCAGGAATTTATTGAAGAGCTCATTGAGGGATTGGCGGTCGGCGAGCTGGCGCCGGGCGCCCAGGCGCCAGGCCTTCTCGCGGCGGTCGCGATCGTTATCCAGATAGATCGGGCGCAGCTGTGAAATCGTGATCTCCTGACCATCCCAATTGACCGTCTTGGCGCCGAGGATTTTAT
>JAJZSS010000446.1 GCA_021849525.1 Chloroflexota bacterium | reverse complement strand
CAGTAGTCCACCCTGCCCGCAAGATGCCTGGGAGGCGCGAGGGTCGGGAGTCCTGGCGCGGGGCGCCAGCGGTCAAGCTAAAGCTTAACCTACGTAAGAGCGCCAGCGGTCAAGCTAAAGCTTAACCTACATAGGCGCAAGAGTTGAACAGATAGTTCGACCTATATAAACCCTCGCCCTGAAAGGGAGGGGGCGCCGCGCAGCGGGGGGTGAGGGTGGGGGAATATTTGCACCCAACATAATTGTGATTGGCCAAGGTCTTGCAACCTGGAACAGAATAAGGCATACTAGGGATGGGAGACCAGACCATGGCGAAAATAGCTTTGCGCGCTTATAACCAGGAAATCGAGAGCCTGATCGATGGACGGCAAATCGATGAGGCTATTGCCCACTGCCGCCACATTTTGAAAACCTTCCCCAAGCATATCCAGACCTACCGGCTGCTGGGGAAGGCGTTTTTAGAGAGCCAGCGTTACGCCGACGCCGGGGATATCCTGGGGCGGGTGCTGTCTTCAATCCCGGATGATTTCATCGCCCATGTGGGGATGAGCGTGATCCGCGAGGATGAAGGCAACCTGACGGAGGCGATCTACCACATGGAGCGGGCTTTCGAGGTGCAGCCTTCGAATAAGGCGATCCAGGAAGAGCTGCGCCGGCTGTACGGGCGGCGGGATGGCTTTGCGCCACCCAAGGTGCGCCTGAGCCGTGGGGCGCTGGCACGCATGTATTCCCGGGGCGAGCTGTACCCGCAGGCGATTGCCGAGCTGCGGGCGGCCCTGGCGGAGAATCCAGACCGGCTGGATCTACGCCTGCTGCTGGCGCGTAATTATATGCGCATGGGGCAGCGGGTGGAGGCGGTGGACGCCTGCAATCTCCTGCTGCGCAAAATCCCCTATTGCCTGGAAGCCAACCAGATCATGGCGAACGTGCTGCAGAACAGCGAGCGGGCGGCGGATGCTGCGGGCTACCGGCGGCGGGTGGCAACCCTGGACCCGTATGAGGCGCACGTTTCGCCGCTGATCCCGGACGCGAGCCGGGTGCCGGATGGGACGGTGACGGTGGAGCGCCTGAGCTGGCAGCCGGGGATGCCGCTGGTGGCCGGCGATTACCAGCCGGAGTGGGCGGCTTCGCTGGGGGTGCACGTGCCGGAGGAGTACCCCGGATTGGACGAATTCCCGGACTGGCTTGGCGGCGCCGAGAAGCCGGCAGCCAAAGGTCCGGCGCTGGTAGAAAATGACGGCATCACGCCGATAAAAGATGAGACTGCCGAGGCAGCCGAGGCGGAGGAGCTCCCCGAATGGATGCAGCAGGCGGGCTGGAAGCCGGGGACGGGGGAGGCGAAAGAGGGTCCGGTATTCTTTGACGATGAAAGCGAAGATTTGCTGGCAGGCGCGGAAGAGCTGAGCGGGCTGCCCGAAGCCGAGCTGCCGGACTGGGTGCGCGAGATGGCGCCGCCGGCGGTGCAGGTGGCGGCGACGCAGGCAGATGAGTGGATTAGCGAGAGTTCGCTCAGCGAAACTTCGCTTAGCGAGACCTCGTTCAGCGAGAGCCCGGTGAGCGAGAGCCCGGTGGATGCAGAAGCCGGCGCTGAAGAGCTCGGCGAGCTGCTGGCCGGGGGACAGGAACCGGCCGAGACGCCGGAGTGGCTGAGCGAGCTTGGCGACGCACAAAGCGGCGCTGAGAAGCCCGGGCCGGAAGCAGACCTGGCGGAGACGACGCTGCTCGGCAGCATGCCAGCGGCGCAGGCTGAGGCGCCTGAGTTGGGCGACATTGAAGGTGACACGGACAGCGAGGCGATCCCCGACTGGCTGGCGGAGGCGGGTACGGGCGGCGAGGATGCCAGCGACGAGGTTTCGACCTGGCTGACGGAAGCTGCCCCGGAGATTGTAGATGAAACTCGGATTTCGGAGAGCATCGAAGCGGCGGAAGGGGGTCTACCAGACTGGCTGAGCACGGAAGCCGAATTTTCTTCCCCGGCGGATGCGCTGCAGAGTGAGGATGAGGCTGAAGAGGCGGTGCCGGACTGGCTGACCGCGGCACGGTCTGAAGCGCCGGAAGAGGCGCCGGCGGAGGCCGAAACCCCGGTGGCGACCTTCGATGTGGATGCGGTAGAACTGGAGCCAGCTGAGGAAGCTGAAATCCCGGACTGGCTGAAAGCAGCCCAGGGTGAATTGTCTGCCGAGGCTGAGCTTGAGGTGGAAGTGGTGGAGATCGAGCCGGCTGCGGAAGCTGCCCCGGATGAGGAACTTCCCGACTGGTTCAAAGCGGCACAGGCTGAAGCCCCTGTTGAGACGACGCCTGAGGCGGAGACTGCCGTTGGGGCATTCGATGTGGATGCGGTAGAGCTTGAGCCGGATGATGAAGCCGGAATTCCGGACTGGTTGAAAGCGGTGCAGGCGGAAGCGTCTGCAGAGACTCCGGCCGAGGTAGAAACCCCGCTGGCGGCTATCGGGGACGAAGCGATAGAAATTGAGCCGGCTGAGGAAGCCGAACTCCCCGACTGGCTGAAAGCAGCCCAGGTTGATTTATCCACAGAGGCTGAGGCGGAAGCGGTGGAGATCGAGCCGGCTGCGGAAGCAGATATCCCCGATTGGCTGAAAGCAGCGCAGGTTGAGCTGTCCGCCGAGGCTGAGCCAGAGGTGGAAGCGGTGGATATTGAGCCGGCTGCGGAAGCAGAAATCCCCGACTGGTTGATGGAAGCGCGGGCGGCTGGAGAGGTAATCCCTGAGGCCGTCGAACTGGAAGCGGCGTTTGAGGAGCCGGAAGCGGAAATGACCACCGCGGCGGCGGAAGAGCTGCCGGAGTGGCTGGTGGAAGCGGAAGCGGAAGAAACCGCGGTCGAGATGGCGGCTGAAGCGGGCCTGGAAGCGGATTGGGAAGCGGAAGCGATCGAGATCGAGCCGGCTGCGGAAGCAGAAATCCCCGACTGGT
>JAJZSS010000445.1 GCA_021849525.1 Chloroflexota bacterium | reverse complement strand
ATCTCGTAAAGCATTTCTGGGGTAATGTTCAGACCATAGGGTACTCGTGAGGAAAGGCAGGCGCTGGCGGGCTTATCCCAGGCGCTCAGGCCCAGATGGCGGGCAAGCTCACGAATATGGGCTTTGGACAGACCGGCTTCGCGCAGCGGGGAGCGCACCCGGTGCTCCAATGCGGCGCGTTCACCTGGCCGGAAGTCGCCTTCATCATCCAGATTGGCGCCATTGCAGATCCATTGAAAGCCTTCTGTGTCTGCCAGTGTCTGCAACCGTTTATACAGCGTATCTTTGCAGAAATAACACCGCTCTGGGGGATTGCTGGCGTAGCGGGGGTCAGATAATTCGCCGGTCTCGATCAAGATATGGCGGATACCGATCTGGCTGGCTAACTCCTTGGCGTCTTTCAGCTCGCGCCCCGGCAAGGAAGCAGAAACCGCGGTAACTGCCGCGGCATTCTCTCCAAGGGCTCGAAAAGACGCGGCAGCTAACAGGGCTGAATCGACGCCGCCGGAAAAAGCGATCAGCACCCGGCCCATGCCGGTCAGGACACGCTTGAGTTCCTCAAAACGTTCAGCCGTTTCAACATCCAAACTGGGGTTCACCACCATTAACCTCCTCTACCTGGTAAGTCCGCCAGGCTGCGAATGCAGAAAGAAACCGATAATGCGCGATCAATATTGATCTATGCTAAGCCAAATGATGAGGACGGAATCGGAGCGCTGAGTCAATCCACGCCTGGTTGGATTGCCTGGTTAATTATACCTAATCAAGCCTGGTGATCGGGCTTGAACAATTAATGAAGCGCATGTGACAAACATCAGTATTAGAAAGATAAGGCATGCTGCGGGAGGCGAAAATTGGAGTGTCGCAGGGAATTGTTTGCTGGCTTGTTCATCGGCAGTTTGAAGACCATTCTTATACCGGACGAAGCCAGTCAGGTCCCAATACTCTTCTTCTGTCAGCGCACCAGGGCGTTGGGGAGGATGGCTGGACTGCAGGTATTTGAAGAGATCTTCAGCCTCTGAAAAATTGGCTTGAATAGAATTGGAAGCGCTCACTGGTGGGACATGGCGCGGAATGGGAAAACCCTCATCACTTACCCGCCCACCATGGCATCCCACAGCCCAACAATTCTGGTGATCCTCGACCCAGATGGCGCGAAACTCATCCGTTAGCCCCTGGCCTTGATCACCATGACAGGGCATGCAGTGATAGTAATAGGATGCTTCACCGCGCTGCACCTGGGTCGGATTTTCAGGCAGCACAGGGAGTTCCAGGGGATCGGCAATCGGTTGGGGAATTGGTGTAGGGGTTGTTAGAGAAACAAAGCCAGCCGTCCAGATCGGGGAGAATGTACTGACTGCCCCTAATAACAGAAGACGGCTGGCTCGAATAATTAGAGTAGTCGTCTCAATCAACCGCCACGCAGGTAAGGGTCTCTTCTACGCCTGGAATGGGTTGAATCCCTTGCGCCATCATCTGTCCCAATTTTTGGAGATTAGCTGCCTGTACTACGGCAACAATATCATAGGGACCGAATGTCATGTGTGCTTCCAGAACGCCTTCCAGTCGCCTGAGGTGGCTGAGAACTTCGCTTATGCCTCCCGTACGTACACTGATTAATATATATGCTTTCATTTTTGTTTCCTCCTGGGATTTTTTATGATTACTTCGTTGGAGACTGGCGTAAGAAGATAAACCAGTAGACAATCGCCACCAATCCTGCACCACCAATTATATTGCCAATCGTTACAGGAAGCAAATTATTAACCAGGAATGTTCCCCAGGTTAATTCACCAACATCAAGCCCTGTCTTGGCAACAAAGGCTGGATCGAACTGCTTGATCAATAAACCAATCGGAATGAAATACATATTGGCGATACTGTGTTCAAAACCAGCAGCCACAAAGCCGCTGATGGGGAAGATGATTGCCAGGACCTTATCTGTGACGCTGCGAGCGCTGTATGACATCCAGACTGCCAGACAAACCATGGCATTGCACATGATTCCTAAAGCAATTGCCTGGATGAAATCGAGATGAACCTTGCTGTTGGCTATCGCTAACGCTGTCGTTCCTACTGCACCGCCGCCGAATGTGTACTGCTTGCCGAGGAAGATTACCAGGGCTGTGCCGAGAGAGCCGATGAAGTTGCCCAGATATACGATAATCCAGTTTCGAAACAGAGCAGACGTGGTCACTTTTTTACTCGCCCAGGCCATCAAGATGAGATTATTCCCGGTGAAAAGCTCTGCGCCCCCAACAACGACCAGAATCAGGCCCAGGCAGAAGACCAGGCCGGTGAGCAAGCGAGTGACGCCATATGGCCATTCACCACTGGTGCCTGCGGTAATGGTGGTTGCAAATGCAGCTCCGAGACCGATGAACGCACCTGCCAGGATAGCGAGGGCTAGCATGTTGAGCAGCTTCATTTCAGCTTTTCGAACGCCTAACAATTCAGCCCGGCGGGCCATCTCTGCCGGCAGTAATGCGTCGATATGAATTTCAGTTGACATAATTTTATTTTCTCCTCATTTTGTGATATTTCTCACAATATATCATAATATTTATTTCCGGAAAAGGCAAGGGACAAAAATCATATCGTGTTCAGGAGTAGATCATGCAGGATGGGATCGTAATTAATGGTGTGGGATGATTGCGTTAATCAGCAGACCAACCAGGATGGTTCCAGCTACAGCTAAGGTGATTACGGTGAGAATCTGGGCTCCGGAAGAATAGAATATTGCTCCAGAGAGAAACAATGATCCACACAAAAAAGCCCAGGGTAGCTGGCGTTGGCTGCGTTCACTTTTGGCTAATTGACGCGAGAGATCCGATGATCGGACATTGATTTCTCCCCGCTCGAATTTACTCAGCACAGTATCGAATCTTCGGGGGATGCTCAGCATCAGGCGAGCGAAACTGCCAATCTCAT
>JAJZSS010000444.1 GCA_021849525.1 Chloroflexota bacterium | reverse complement strand
CGAATTCCGGGCAGGAGCGCATAAATTCCTGGTATTCTGCCTCGGTACAGAAACCCATCACCCGCTCTACGTTGGCCCGGTTGTACCAGGAGCGATCAAAAAGCACCATCTCACCGCCGGCGGGCAGGTGAGCCACGTAGCGCTGGAAGTACCACGAGGTTTTATCGCGTTCGGTCGGGGTGCCCAACGCCACCACCCGGCAGATGCGAGGGTTCAGGCATTCGGTTACGGCTTTGATCGAGCCGCCCTTTCCCGCAGCATCCCGCCCCTCGAAGATCACCACCACCTTCAAGCCCTTGGCTTTGATCCACTCCTGCAGCTTGACCAGCTCAATGTGCAGTTTGGCAATCTCCTGATCGTATTCCTGGCGCTTCATCTTGGGTTTTTTCTCGCGCGCCATGCCGTGCATCTGGATGCGCGCTGCCTGTTCGGGGGGTGACGGGGATTTATCGTTACCTCCCCCTTTCGCTGCCTTCGATTCGACCGGCTTTACCTCGGCTTCTGGCTCTTTCTTGGACTTCTCTTTTTTGCCCATACTGCCTCCCAGGCCACCCTCGCTCGCAACTGGATCCGATATATCCCATTATAGGTAAAAACCCATGGAGATGCAAGTTTCAGCTGTTTTTACGGCGCATTTCTGCGGCTGCCTGTCCCTGTTGGGCGCGCTCGGCGCCGGCATCGTCGCCCAGGCTCTCGCAAGCGATTGCCTGCGCTGCCCAGGCGCGCTCGATTCCAGGCCAATTTTCGATCGCTTCCAGCAGGCTTAATGCCTGGCTGGCAGCCTCCAGCGCTTCGGTCGCCCCGCCGCCGGTCACCCTGGCGTTGGCCAGGTCGGCGCGCAGGATCCAGTACCAGCCCAATCCCTGGCGGTGTTCCAGGCTGTCGCCGCGGCTGAAAGCCAGGCGGCCTTCTTCCAGGTACTCCAGCCCGGGTTCCACATCTCCGCTGAAGATAAGGGTCGCTCCATAGGAAATCAGGCTGCGCGCCAGGGTCAGGTCGTCGCCCGATTGGCGCGCTGCCTCCAGCTCGCAGATGCTGACCTCGGCGGCTTTTTCCTGCCGCCCGAGCTGCCGCAGGATATTGGCCTGTCGCATCAGGACTGCTGCCAATACGCGCTGCTGTGCCTGGAAGAGAGGCCTGTCTGGTGGGAGTTCCAGAGCCAGCAGGCGTTCTTCCAGCATCCAATAAGCCTTTAAAGCATTTTCCAGGTCCTCGGCCTGCTCATAGCGTACCAGCACAGCTTCCAGCTCTTCTTCGATCGACTGGATGGTCTGGGCTACCTCAGGCTGGTCTTCCAGGTTTGGACGCTGGTAAATGACCTTGAAGCGCTCGCAGATCACCGGCATATTCTCTGCCGGCTGGCGCCCGATGGCGGCGCATTCCCGAGAGAAGAACTCCCAATGCACCCGCCGCCAGGTTTCCAGGCTGCGGTCGTCTTCGCCTTCATCATAAGCAAATTGGGCATCCACCTGGTTGAAAGGCAGCCGGCGCACTTCTGTGGTGCGGATCAGGCACAGCGGCTTGCCGGACCAATCAGTGATGATCGACAGATCGTCAGGGAGTGGGACCGCTTCACCCTGGGCTGCATAGGTCCATTCCAGCGAGGCAGTGGCAGTCTTAATTCCGGCTACGACCAGAGCTCCAAGCTCGTCGGCGGCAGCCTGAATTCGTGCCAGCACTTTTGCCTCGAGCCCGCTGGTGGCATCCGGTTCGTCCATAAAATGCCAGGCCTGTGGCAGGTTGCGGGGCACCATCTCACCAGGCGGCAAGCTGTTGAGATATTCTTGCCAGAAGGCCAGGATGCGGGGGTCAGGGGATTTTGTTTCGCTCATCCGTTGACACTCTCCAGATCTTGGTTGTAGGGATCAGGTTGATTTTATCTCAGCTCGTTCGGTTTGTCTCTTAATCGTTGAACCTGGTCCAAGAATGATGCGATGGAGGCTATAATAAGCAAATTCCCTGAACCAGGAACAAAACCCAATGCCGTATCTTTTCCGCCCTCAAACACCTGCTAATCCGATCGCTCCCGGCATCACCCCCATAGCCACTTCGCAAACCGACTGGCGGGCAGTCGGTTTGGTAGCTATTGGGGCAGTTTGCTACAGCTCGGTGATCATCTTTACCCGCCAGGCGCAGGGATTGAGCGCCTTGAGTGTGTCCTTCTTTCGGGCATTTTTCGCTTTCCTGTTCACCAGTGGCTTGATCCTCATCTTGCGCCAGCCATTGCGCTGGAGCGCGCTGAAGCCTTACTGGAAGCTGCTCCTGCTCCAATCGCTTTTCATGAGCGGTTCGGCAATCCTGTATGTCTTTTCTGTGCAGCACACCACGGCTGCCAACGCTGCCCTGCTGGTCAATTCCGCGCCCATCTATGTGGCTTTGTTTGCGCCGCTTGTGCTCAAGGAGGCCCGACCGCGTTTTACGAAAATCAGCCTGCCCCTGATCGTGATTGGGATGGTGCTGCTTACAGGCGTATTGAACCAGGACGCCAACGCAGTCTCCTGGCCCGGTTTGATTGCTGGCTTCTTTGCAGGAGTAAATTTTGGCTGTGTGGTATTGGTCAGCCGTTCCCTACGTGGGCGTGTGCCAGGTCTGGTGCAAGCCTGGGTGGGGTCGGGCTTTACCAGCCTGCTGCTGCTGCCCTTTGGGCTGTTGGTGCCCGGCGAGCTGGTGCGCAGCTACCTGCCTATCCTGGTGCTGCTGGGGATTGTCTCGTATGGCTTGCCCAGTTTTCTTTACTTTGTCTCCCTGCAGCGCCTGAAAGCCCAGGTAATGAGCGTGGTGGCGTTGTTAGAGCCTGTCGCAGGGGCCATCATCGGCTTCCTGGTTTACCAAGAAATGCTCACACTGACAGCCCTGGTTGGCAGCCTGTTGGTGCTGATCAGTATTTATTTGATTGCGCAGGAGTAAGACAGGGGGATTTGTAACTCAGCCGG
>JAJZSS010000443.1 GCA_021849525.1 Chloroflexota bacterium | reverse complement strand
GGTGGAGGTCGTGGGCTCGCAGTTCGGGGCCACAATCGTGAAGGGCTTCTCACTCACCCTGGCGATCGGTGTCTTTATCTCGGTTTTTACCGCGATGGTGGTTGTTCGCAACCTGTTCAACCTGGTAATCCGCTACTTCCCGCCGTCCAACTTGCAGCGCTGGTTTGGCATCTAAACACGAGGGAATGTCATGATCAATATCATTGGAAAGCGTTACATCTTTTTTGCGATTTCACTGCTGATTATCATCCCCGGGATGATTTTCCTGGCAATTAATGGCCTGAACCTGTCGATCGATTTTACCGGTGGCAGCCTGCTGGAAGTGAGCTTTGCTTCCGGTAATCTACCCCAGCCCGCTGAAGTTATCGCCATTTATGAGGACCTGGGCATTACCAATGTCCAGGTGCAGACGACTGGCGAAGGCACCATCCTGGCGCGTTCCAGCTTCCTGGAAGACGAATCGATGCAAACTCAGATCGTGGACCGTATGGAAGCAGATTTCGGGGATACAGTCACCGTTCTGCGCTCGGACAGCGTCGGCCCGACCATTGGGCGTGAAGTTGCCGGGCGGGCCATGCTGGCGGTAGGGATTGCGGCTTTGATCGTGGTGATCTATATGACTTTTGCCTTCCGGGGAGTGGAAAACTCGCTGCGCTACGGCATCTGCGCCATTATCGCCATGGTCCACGATGTCGCCGTAGTGCTCTCCCTGGCAGTCATCGGAGGAAAATTTCTCGGTTGGCAGGCCGATTCCCTGTTTGTGACCGCTGTCCTGACGGTCATCGGCTTCTCGGTGCAGGATAAGATCGTGGTGTTCGACCGCATCCGTGAGAACTCCCGGACCCTGAAGAAACTGCCCTTCGAGACCCTGGTCAATCACTCGATCATCCAGACTCTGCAGCGTTCGATCAACACCCAGCTGATGACGGTGGAATTCATGCTCCTGGCGCTGGTGCTCTTCGGCGGCGTCACTTTGCGCGAATTCGCTCTGATCCTGCTGGTCGGTCTGTTCAGCGGTACCTATTCGTCCATCTTCATCGCTGCGCCAATCCTGGTAGTCTGGGAAAAGAAAGAGTGGCGCAACTGGTTCCGCCGCAGCCCACGTCCCGCTTCGGCGTAAACCGTCCTACTTTACATCGAACCACAAAAAAGCGCTACAAGCACTGTGGCGCTTTTTTGATTTTATTTGATCAGGTGCATGTTTGGATTTTAAAAATATTAGAGGGATTATGGCTACACGCAATTATAAAATTTCACAACCCGACCTGTGAGCGCTGCGCGGTCATTAGGGTAGAATTTTTTGATGGTAGGGGAAATACTGTGTTCTCCGCCTGTTGTCTCTACGTGAGCTATTCCCATAAATGCGCCAGTCCCCTGCTCTACTGCAAAGGGGCTGGCGCTTGTGAGAAGGTTGAAATGCGCTTCCTGGCTGGCTTAGCCGTCCAGGTTGAAGGTCGGGGTCACTGTAGGGGTGAATGGCGGCGGCACAGGGGTTTCGCTGGTCGCGGTGGCTGTGGCCGATGGCAGTGGCGGCGGTAAGGTGGACTCAAGGGGCGTCGCCGTCGCAGTGGGCGGGAGGATGGTATTCGTAGGCAACGGTGTATTAGGTACCCGGGGGGTGGCCGTCGCGGTTGGCGGAGGCACGTAGTTCAAATCCCCAAAGACCTGGCAGGTTCCCCAGCCCGGGAAGTCGAAGAGCAGATCCCCGCTGAAATAACCGGTTTGAGGGACTGCCGGCCAGTTGTTGAAATCCGCCCTCCAGGTCTGGCTGGTGAAACCCGGATGGGCAACCGCCGGGTTGGGTTGGGCGCTCACCGGTGAGCTCGTACTGTCGACGGTGTAATAGAGATAGCCGGCATATGCCATCTCGTTGAAGTACATCCCCCAGCTCATTGGCCAGACCAGGGTTGAGTCAATCAGATAAGCTGTTGCGGCATTGCTGTTTCGGACCCGCAGATCAAAGTTGTCGTCGACAATCTGGGCGCGGGTCAGGGTGAGCAGCGAACAATCTGGAGTAGGCGTGACAATCGGCCGGGTGGCTGGCGAACGGGAGATCACGCAGCCATTGTCCAGGAACATGGTCAGTCCAAAATCGCTGCCCACCATATCTGTCCCAAATTCAGGCCACTGGTTATCCAGGTCAGCCCGATAATTCAAACTGGATCCTGCCGGGAAGTTGATCGGTCCGGTCCAGGTGAATACGCTTTCGGCGCCTGTATCGGTTGGCGAGTTCGAGTCATTGGCACCGTTTCCCCAAACGGTGTAGCCGCCTACCGCCATCCAGTCTGCATAAAGATTGAGATAATTGCGCGCATCAGCCATATCCTCAGCGAAATCCCAATTGAGACTGAAGCGGGTGATTTGTGGATTATCCGTTGCGGTATTGATCAGGGAGGTGGAAAGCTCCGCATTCCCATCGACGCTGAATTCGCCGATGCTGTACAGGCTGCAGTCCGGAACCGGTGTGGGCGTGGGCGTTATCGTAGGCGTCGGGGTTTGCGTGGGAGTCGGCGACACGGTGGGAGTAAAGGTGGGCAGGACGATATCCATCGGCAGGTTGATCACCCGCGAGGTGCGGAAGCGTTCCACCACGCCATCCCGGCGCGAAGTCAGGTGAATTTGCGGCCAGATGTTGCTGATAAATGGCAGGATCAGCGGGTGGTTGAAATCGACCACTACCGTTACCCGGTCGCCCGGAGCGCCTGGATCATCGGATGGCGTGCAGCGGGCGGGGCGAAATTCCGGGGTGTTCGCTTCATGCAGCACAAAATCAGGGTTGCCGTTCGCGTTTGCATCCCGCGAAGAACAGATGGTGACTTTGAAGAAATGCGGCTCGCCCTGAAGGGCAGCGGGATCTATCGACAGCGCCAGCGCCATATTCGTGGCAGTCTCCCGGATCGAAGGCAGGCGCGCCCAATCGACCAGCAGGCTTTCTTTGT
>JAJZSS010000442.1 GCA_021849525.1 Chloroflexota bacterium | reverse complement strand
ATCTGTCGATGATCTTCTGTAGGTCGGCGTCCATCTTGGCCCGCCCGATCAGGATGCTCGCCAGGTCCATCTGCCCGATCACCTCCCGCAGGGCGGTCTGCGCCGCCCAGGCGATCGCCGCCCGGTAATCGTTCACCTCCAGGGCTGCCTTCTCGGCATCCCACACCATCCAGAACAGGACCGCGTCCACATCCACCGGCACGGTATCCTTGGTCAGCGTCTTCTCGGCGCTGAAGGGAGTCACCATCACCCGGCTGTCGATCCAGTTGGGTGTGGTATCCACCACCGGTGTGATCCAGAACAGCCCCGGCCCGCGCAGGCCGCGGTACCGGCCGTAGCGCAGCACCACTGCTTTTTCCCACTGCTTGGCAACCTTGAGCGCCAGCAGGATATACAGCCCCGCCAGGAAGGTGACCACGGCAAAGACGACCACGATCCAGTCGCTTGCCCCGCTCATCGCCAGCCACACCGTCCCGCCGGCGCAGATCAGCCACAGCAGGGTTGCCAGAAATCCGGCGACCCCGCTGACGCGAACCAGATCGGGTTGGACTTTATCCATTTGCGCTTTCAGCTCATTGCTCGTCATTCTTGCAGTCATTCTGTCCTCACATTCTTCTCAAATTGATCTCACCGGGGGAATTCTTCAGCTTCCGGTGGGTCGCCATTTTTCCAGCCTTCGATCTGCCGGTGCAGATCTTCCAATACTTCCGCCTGCGAAAAGCCCAGGCGGTGGGCGTGCGCCAGGTAACTGCGGGTCAGCCCGTGCAGCGCCTGGCGGCGGACGCGCTCGCTGGCCTCCGCCGCGGGCGGGGAGAGGATATAAGTCCCGCGCCCGTGCTGGGTGGAGATCAGACCGGATTCATCCAGCAGGCGGTAGGCTCGCGCCACGGTGTTGAAATTCACCCGCAGGTCGCTGGCCAGCTGGCGCACGGTGGGCAGCTGCTCATCGGGCTGCAGCTCGCCGGCGGCGATCAGGTTCTTGATCTGGTCCATGATCTGGACGTAGATCGGTATACCAGAACGGAAGTCAAGTTTAAGATCCATAAGATTGTATCACTGTAGGATTGTATGATTGTATTATAGTATGATTGTATACCAGATTTTATTGTCTGTCAAGCGGATGTTTCAGGGATCCGCCGGAAGAAGTTCTACCTACCAGACCCGCCATCAAATCTGCATGTAAATTGGTTTTCCTACCGATCATTCGCCTGTCGAGCTGACCTGTAAAAACTGATCAGATTGCCTGTGTGGTTATGCCTCCCAGCTTTGCGCGGCTGAGTTTCTCAAGCCGGGCTTCACGATTGGCGGCGTTATAGTATGATTGGCGGCAGCTTGCTGCGCTGGTCTCCCCGGGTGAACCCCGCCAGCAAGCCATACCATCCAAAACGAACGACCGAAAAAATAAAGAGGAAAAATGGCCCACCCCACGGATCTCACCGGCACTCATCCTGACTCATCCGCCATCCACGTAAACCGGGTAGGCTTTTACTCGGCGCTCCTGACCGCCCTGCTGACCGCCGTTACCTTTGGTTTTGCCATCGTCGCCGTACCCACATCGGGCGCCAACTGCCTGGCCGGTTGTTTCGATTACCCCTACCTCGACACGCTGGGGCAGTTCCCCAAGGACTATCGCTGGATGGTCCCGGCGATGATCATGATCCTGCTGTACCTGGTCTTCATGGCCGCCCTGCACCAGGCTGCGCCGCAGTCCCATAAAATATACAGCCAGATCGGGCTGATCTTCGCCAGCTTTGCGGGTCTGGTATTGCTGGCCGATTATTTCCTCCAGTTTTCGATCGTCCCGGTCAGCCTGATGCACGGCGAGACGGAAGGCATCACCCTGCTCACCCAGTACAACGCCCACGGGGTCTTTATCGTGCTGGAGGAATTGGGCTACCTGCTGATGGCGCTGTCGTTCCTGTTTTTCGCCCTGGGAATTGCCCCTCACAGCCGCCTCGAACGCGCCGCCCGCTGGGTCTTCGGGATCAGTTTTGGGCTGGCTTTGGCGGCACTGGTTTATTTTTCGCTGCTGTATGGCCTCGACCGCCAGGACCGCTTTGAAGTAACCATCATCTCCATCACCTGGCTGGCGCTGCTCATTAACGGGACGCTGTTCAGTATCGTATTCAGCAGGAAATTGAAGGCCGCCTGAGCTTGCCCGGTTTGACCCTGCCAGGCCAACCAGGTACCGTCGTCCGCCAGCCGCAGCGCAGCTGCGTGCCTGCAAGAGCTGCCCAGGACGCTGAAGGTCATGTGGTATTCGGGTCTATGCTTTATAATCCAACCAGCAGGTATTTTCGACAGATCAATTTTCACCAGATCGGTAATCGACCCGACAGGTTTCGGTGGTACATTTTCGATTCTGCCTGCCTGGAAGGAAAGAATGCTGCCCTGCTCAGCAAACATTAAAACCAGTAGGGCCGGTTCATGGCTCCGTGGCCAGACCGTACAGGTTTTAAGGCAGTCTGAATCTACCGGCAGCCGGCGGGGAACGAGATTCCAACCGGGCAGGCGTCATACGGAAACCTGTACGGTCGTCGATAAACCTTGTTAACCGGCGACGAGTGTAAAAATTCATCAGGTATGGGTGGATATTTTTCTCAGGAGAGGGATTTAGTATATGGATGCACAAACTCGCAAGGCATGGCTCATTTTTGGGGTTTCAGTTCTCATTGGCGTCCTCTTCGCCTGGGCTGGCAGCCAGGAAGGGGCGCGCCTGGGTAATTTGCCCCTGTATGCCCTGGTGGTGGGGGTGATTTTCCTCATCCAATGGCTGGTCTTTGTGCCGTCTTATTTTGCCCAGACCGAGAAATTCTACGACCTCACCGGCAGCCTGACCTATATCTCGGTCACCCTGTTCCTGGTGCTGTTCAGCCCGGCGCTGGACGCTCGCTCCTACCTGCTGGCGGCGCTGGTGCTGGTCTGGGCGGCGCGCCTGGG
>JAJZSS010000441.1 GCA_021849525.1 Chloroflexota bacterium | reverse complement strand
ATGCGGATCTTGTTGCGCGTTGCGGCCGCCCAGGAAGGCAAACGGGCAGTGATGGATATTGTTGAACCCTCATGACCGATAGCAAAACAGATCAAACAACAGGCTCGCCGCAGGGCGAGCCTTTGTTCTTAGCTGTTGGCAGGCTGGGAAGGCCGCATGGTGTTCGGGGGAAGTGGTTTTGATACTGCTGACAGATTTCCCTGAACGCTTGCAGCCAGGGGTGGAAGTTTTCCTTGGTGAGGAGCATGTACCGGTCCAGATCCGCTCTCGGCGAGAAAATCAAAATCATCTGCTGTTGAAATTTGATGGTTATGATACCCCTGAGGCAGTCGGAGAGTTGCGTAACAAGCTTCTTTTTGTGCGCGCCGATGATCGCCCGGTCTTGCCTGAAGGTGAATATTACCACCACCAGATCATCGGTCTGCAAGTCATCGACGAGCAAGAGAAATCCTTGGGTGAGGTTACGGACATCCTATCCACTGGATCGAATGATGTTTATATTGTCCAGCCAGAATCAGGCCCGGAAATTCTACTGCCTGCAACTGAGGAAGTAATCCTGGATATAAATCTCGAACTGGGGCACATCCGTGTGCATTTAATTCCTGGCCTCCTACCGGGAGAGTAGCTTTTCTTATTCGGTGCAAAAAGTGACCGAACCCAGACTCGCCTACATCGGATTCAACCTGGTAAAGGGGATCGGCGCAGCCAGAATGCGCGCTTTGCTCGACGTGTTTGGTGATGTCGACACAGCCTGGCAGGCTTCTGCCCCAGATCTGCGCAGTGCCGGTCTGAGCCAGCGGATCGTCGATAATCTCCTCCAGGTACGCTCAGAGGTGGATTTAACCAAAATCTGGGAGCGCCTGGAACGCCAGGGGATATCGGCGCTCACCTGGGCTGACACACTTTACCCCCGAAGGCTATCCGAAATCGAACAACCCCCGCCGGTACTCTATGTGCGCGGTAAGATTCTGGATGAAGACAGTTGGTCAGTTGCGATCGTAGTGACGCGGAATCCCACTGCTTATGGACGCCAGGTAGCTGCAGAAATTGCCGCTATCCTCGCTCAGAGCGGGGTGACGGTAGTCTCGGGGCTGGCACGGGGGATTGATGCGATTGCCCACCAGGCTTGTTTGGAAGCCGGCGGGCGGACACTGGCAGTCCTGGGCAGCGGAGTCGATTTAGTCTATCCGCCGGAACACCGCCAGCTGGCTCAGCGGATCACGGCTCAAGGGGCGTTGATCAGTGATTATGCTCCTGGCACGCCACCCGACGCAGCTAATTTTCCACCTCGCAACCGGATCATCTCCGGGCTGGCGCGGGCTGTCATTGTTGTCGAAGCGGGTGAAAAGAGCGGCGCCCTCATCACCGCGGCATTTGCCGCCGACCAGGGCCGCGAGGTGTTTGCTGTTCCAGGCGGTATCTATGCACCGCTCTCAAAAGGCACGAACCGGCTGATCCAGGAAGGCGCCCGACCCTTACTGGATTGCCAGGAGCTGCTTGCGATCTTAAAGCTGGGTCCGGTAGCGGAGTTCCATACCGCCCGTTCAGCATTACCGCTCGATGCAACCGAGACGCGTTTGCTGGAGTTGCTTGGAAATGATGCGCTGCATGTGGATGAAATCAGCCAGCGGTCGAATTTGCCGGTAGAAAAAATTTCATCTACTCTGGTGATGATGGAATTAAAGGGAATGGTTCGACAGATGGGTGGTATGCAGTATATGGCAATCCGTGAGCCGGGTGATGAGTATAAGGTAGGATAGGTGGGCAATGATTGACCATTTTTACGCCGTGATCATGGCTGGGGGAGGCGGGACACGTTTGTGGCCCCTTTCGCGCCGGGCCAGGCCGAAACAACTTCTGAGTTTGTTCAACGAGCAATCGCTGTTCCAGATTGCCGTCAGCCGGCTGGAAGGTGTCTTTCCATATGATCGCATCCTGGTAGTGACCGTCGAATCCCAGGCAGCACTTCTGCGTGCGCAGGTGCCCGAGATCCCGGCAGAGAACTATCTGATTGAACCATTGCCTCGCGGCACAGCCTCCGTGGTTGGCCTGGCAGCGATTGCTCTCCAGCAACGCGATCCCCAGGCTGTGATGGCGATCCTGACTTCGGATCATTATATGGGCAATGAGTACCGCTTCCGGCGATTACTTGCCGCAGCCTTCGAGGTTGCTCAGGACAGTTACCTGGTGACTTTAGGGATCGAGCCGACCTTCCCTGCGACAGGATATGGTTACATCCAGCGCGGCGCGCTCATTGGGCGCTATCAAAAACAGGATGTATATCAAGTATTGAGCTTTAAGGAGAAACCCTCCGAAGAGGCGGCACAGGAGATGCTTTCGACGGGGGATCATGCCTGGAATTCGGGTATGTTCGTCTGGCAGGTGAATACGATCTTAAGTGAGTTTAAACGCCAGATGCCTCTATTGGCTCAGACCCTCGCCGAAATTGGTTCGGTGTGGAATACCTCCCAGCAGTTCGAAACGATCCAAAAGCTCTGGCCTAAGGTAAAAAATGAAACCATTGACTATGGTATTATGGAAGGCGCTCAAAAAGTCGCCGTGGTCCCGGCTGCTGGATTAGGTTGGAGCGATGTAGGCAGCTGGGATTCTCTTTTTGATGTCCTACCCGGAAATCAAAAGGGAAATATCGTCATCGGGGGCGAACATATTGAGATCGATACCCGGCGTTCGCTGATCTACGTAAACCAGCCCCACCGCTTAATTGTGACCATTGGCGTGGAAGACCTGGTAGTTGTGGATACCGGTGATGTTTTACTCGTTTGCCGGAAGGACCAGGCTCAGAAAGTGCGCCAGGTCGTCGACCAGCTGAAAGAAAGCGGTCAAAATTATATCTAATACCTGGAGGCATCCTTCCATGGAAGCATATTGTGTCAAGTGTAAAGAAAAGCGCGAAATTCTGGAACCCCAGGCGGAGATCGGA
>JAJZSS010000440.1 GCA_021849525.1 Chloroflexota bacterium | reverse complement strand
ATATCACCGGGCAGATCCATGCTGCTCTGCTGGCGCATGCGACCGGCAGGCCGGTGAAGCTGCTTTTCGACCGCCACGAAAGCCTGCTGGTACATCCCAAGCGGCATGCCACCCAGATCAAGGTCAGGATGGGTGCCAAAAAGGACGGGCGCCTGACCGCGGTAGAGACCGAGCTTTACGGCGATACCGGGGCTTATGCCTCGCTGGGTGAGAAAGTGATGACCCGCGCCACCACCCACTCCTCCGGGCCTTACGAAGTCCCCAACGTCAAAGCGGACTGCTACGCCATGTACACCAACAACCCGCCGGCCGGTGCATTCCGCGGCTTTGGGGTCACCCAGTCGGCCTTTGCGGTCGAGTCGATGATCGATATGCTGGCGGAAACCCTGAACCTGGACCGGATCGAGCTGCGCCGCCTGAACGCCTTGCGGGTGGGCAGTGTGACCAATACCGGGCAGGTGCTGCGCGACAGCGTAGGCCTGAGCGAGTGCATCGAGCGCACAACTGCGGAGATGCTGCGCCTGGGAGGTGAGCAGCCCTTCGCGCCGCACCCGGTGCCTGGCGCGGAGCACTTAGTCCGCTCCTGGGGCTTTGCAGTGGCTTATAAGAACACCGGGCTGGGCGGCGGCGCCCCGGATAAAGCTGGCGCCGAGGTTGAGCTGTTTGGCGATGGCAGCCTGGAAGTGCGTACCTCTTCCGCTGAGCTGGGCCAGGGCCTGGTGACTGTGCTGCGTATGATCGTGGCCGAGGAATTCCAGATGGACCCTGCGGGGGTCAAAGTTCTGGTAATGGATACCGACCGCACCCCGGACGGTGGTCCGACCACCGCCTCCCGCCAGACCTATGTCTCGGGCAATGCTGCCCGGCACGCCGCCCAGACTCTGCGTTCAGCCATGGCCAGCGCTCTGGCCGAAAAATACGACCTGCCGCCGGAGCAGATCCGCTTCGTCGAAGGGCTGGCGCAGGTGAACGGGCACAGCCTGCCGCTGGGCGAGGTGGTGCAGATCCTGAAAGACGAAGGCCGTGAGCCGCTGGCGCGCTATGAATACTGGGCGCCGGAGACAAAACCGCTGGGACAGGGCGGAGATATGCACTTCGCCTTTGCCTTTGCTGCCCAGGCAGCCGAAGTGGAAGTGAACACCCACACCGGCGAGGTGCGGGTGGTGCGCGTGATCGCCGCCAACGATGTCGGGCGGGCGATCAACCCGCTGGGCTTGCAGGGCCAGGTGGAAGGCGGGATCATGATGGGGCTGGGGAATGCCCTGACCGAGCATTTCATTGTTGAAGAAGGCCGGGTGGTGACCGATCGCCTGGCGCGCTACCGCGTCCCTGGCATTGCCCTCACCCCGGAAATTACTTCGATTGTCGTCGAACACCCGGTGGAGACCGGGCCATATGGCGCCAAAGGGGTGGGCGAAATCGTTTCCATCCCCACCACACCCGCCATCACCAATGCGATTTATAATGCGGTTGGTGTGCGCATCGACAGCCTGCCGGTAGACCAGGAAGCAATCCTGCTCGCCCTGCGCAAGGTCCAGGCCGCCTGAGGATGAGCGCCCTGACTCGCCTGCCATTCGATTTTCCCGGCGCGGTATACCGCAGCCCCATGCCGTTGGGACCCTATGACCCGCACCAGGAGCTGCTGGAGGAATTTGGGGCAGCGAAAATCGACCTGGTGGTAATGCTCTCGGCGGAGGGCGAGGACCAGCGCCTGACCGGACAGGACCTGGCCGCGCGGTACGCCCGGGCAGGTATGGAGACCGTCAAATTGCCCATCGCCGACTTCACCACCCCGGAACGCGCCGACCTGGCGGGCGTGCTGGAGCAAATCCAGTCCGCCGCGGCTGCCGGTAAGAATGTGGTGGTTCACTGCTCGGCCGGGGTGGGACGCACGGGGCTGGTGATAGCCTGCCTGGCAAAGCAGGCCCTGGGACTGGACGGCGAAGCCGCCATCCGCTGGGTGCGCGCCGCCATCCCCGACGCCGTGGAAACTGAAACGCAGCAAGAGTTTGTTTATGCTTATTAACCTATGGGAGGGGTCATGTCGGAATACCTGATCACCAACGGCATCCTGATCACCTGGGAAACTGAGAACCGGGTCCTGGAAGGCCAGGCGATTTACATCCAGGATGACCGCATCCTTGAAATTGGACCGCAGTCAGAGCTGCAGGCAAAGTATCCCAACCTGGATGTGCTCGACGCCGCCGGGCAGTATGTCATGCCGGGCAGCATCTGCGCCCACACCCATTTTTACGGCGCATTTTCCCGCGGCATGAGCATCCCCGGCGCGGCGCCAAAAGATTTCCCGGACATCCTGCGCAAGCTGTGGTGGCCGCTGGATAAAGCCCTGGATATGGAAGCGGTGCGCGCTTCAGCGGAGGTGATGCTGGTCGACGCCATCCGTCATGGGACTACCACGCTGATCGACCACCACGCTTCGCCCAGCGCCATTGAAGGCTCGCTGGACGTGATCGCGGACGCGGTGGACCAATCCGGCCTGCGAGCGGTGCTGTGCTATGAAGTCACCGACCGTAATGGAGAGGAACAGGCCCAGGCGGGGATCGCTGAAAATGTGCGCTTCCTCCAGCGCCTGAAAGAGACGCCCCATCCACGCCTGGGAGCAACTTTCGGCCTGCACGCCAGCCTGACCCTTTCAGAAGATACACTGGGTAAGTGCCTGCTGGCAGCCCCTAAAGGAACCGGCTTTCACATTCACGTGGCAGAGCACCCGGCAGATGAATACGACAGCCTGGCGAAATCCGGCAAACGGGTGGTGGACCGCCTGGCAGCCTTCGGCATGCTCGGACCGGACAGCATCTTCGTCCACGGTGTGCATATCGACGCCCAGGAAGCCCTCCTGCTGGCTGAAAGCGGGACCTGGCTCACCCACCAGCCGCGCTCGAATATGAATAACGCCGTCGGCGCAGCTGACCTCGAATCGCTGCTACGCCTGGGC
>JAJZSS010000439.1 GCA_021849525.1 Chloroflexota bacterium | reverse complement strand
CTGATATCGCTTCGGCGGCCGCGGAATACCGGCGCATCGGCTACCCGGTGCTGCAGGTCAGCGCCCAGAGCGGGGAGGGGCTGGACGAGCTGCGTGTAGCTTTGCAGGACCGGGTGTCCGTCCTGCTGGGCAAGTCCGGGGTGGGCAAGACCACCCTGCTCAATGCCCTGCAGCCCGGGCTGGGCCTGCGCGTCAGTACCGTCAGCCAGGCCACCGGCAAGGGCCGCCACACCACCACCCACCTGCAGCTCTTCCCGCTGGCGGGGGGTGGGGCGATCATCGACACCCCCGGCGTGCGCGAGTTCGGCCTGTGGGACGTGGATCCCGCCGCGCTGGACGAATGCTTCCTGGAAATGCGCCCGTACCTGGGCCAGTGCCGCTTCGGCCTGGACTGCGCTCACGACGAAGAGCCGGGCTGCGCCGTCCGCCGGGCGGTGCTGGACGGGGACATCTCGCCCCGCCGCTACCAGAGCTACCTGCGGCTGCGCGCCGAGGCTTAAGGGTCGCAGCATGAAGCACGACACGCTTTACGACCGGCTGCTGGCCCAAGGCCAGGTTCAGGCTTACGGCCAGCTTGTAGAAGATCCCGGCGGCGGACTGAGCCGGAAGGCGCGCCGCCGCCAGGAGCTGCAGGGCCAGCGCGCCCGCTGGGGCGGGGTGGACGGCCTGCAGGTGCGCGCCGGCGAGTTCCGCTGCCTGCACTGTGGCGCGCTGGTCACCGCCGACCCGCTCTCCAGCGGGGTGAACAACCGCAACCACTGCCCCTGCTGCCTGTGGTCGCGCCACCTGGACCTGCATACCCCCGGCGACCGCCTTTCGGCTTGCAAGGGGAAAATGCAGCCCGTCGGCCTCAGCCGCAAGCCGGGACGCAATAAATATGCCGCCCGCGCAAGCGGAGAGCTGCTGCTCGTCCACCTGTGCACCGAGTGCGGTCGGGTCTCGCTCAACCGCCTGGCCGCCGACGACGATCCAGAGAATGTGGAGGCGGTGTTTCACGCCGCCTCCTGCCTGGATATGGAGATGCGGGCACGATTGGCCCTGGCCCAGGTGAGGTTGCTGGCTGAGGGCGAAGTCGCCTTCGTCCGGGAACAGTTGTATGGAAAAAAGTAGGTTTGGCTTTAGCCGGACTCGGCTGCGCAGCAGCCGCCCCCTAACGCGAGCGGGATAATCTCGATGCAGGCGTACATTCAGCCCACTGTAGGGGGCACGCCCGCCGTAGGGGCGCAGCGGAATGTTTAGGGATCATTGCCCGAGCTGGACCGCTGCGCCCCTACCGGATGAGGCTGTGAAATAATTGCAACGGACCCGCCATCAACAAATAATGAACGAATAAGGTTCGGTATTCGTTTATTCGTGGGTTTCATTCGTTGATGGCTGCCAGACAAACAGGTTCGCCCCGATCGGATCTTATTTATGTTTGGCGAAACGCATCTTAACTCGTTTAGCCTGTTTCCTGATTTCCCTGCCTCAATCCGGTCATGGTTGCTTTCCATTGAGTATTTCTGTATAATGGTTACAGAATTCACAATCCCCTCACAGCGCACTTCATCCATCAATTTTAAATACGGCGTTCCTTACTCTTCACTGTACCGTATTAAAGAAGATAAGGTAGGTACGGAGCTTTATAGGCAGCTTATCGATGCTTGAGCTGGCTTATTTTGTTCTCTACCGGAAACCATGTTGGATAGCTTTTCTTTGCGGGGGAAGTAATGAAAATACCCAAATTTCTTAAAATCCTGCTGATCACGGGTTTCTTTAGCACTTTCCTGGTGACTGCCTCCCCGGCTGCGCCTGACGAGGATTCATTTCTGGAATGGGCGAGAATCTACGATAGCAGCCAGGAATCCATCGAGCGGGGGGATGAAGGCAGGGATCTGGCTCTTGATTCCCAGGAAAACCTGGTAGTGCTCGATGTTACCAGTGAATTGCAGGGATCCTATCTGTATCGGGAGAGTAAATTGCTCAAATACAGTCCCGCTGGCGTCCTGTTGGATTCTGCACTGTTGGCTCATCCTTTCGATCGGCTGCTGCTCGATCCGGCTGGCAATATCTATCTGGGCGGCACGACCGACAGCGAAACAAACCCCAATATCGTGTTAACAAAAATTACACCCAGTGGTGTTGGCAATTGGACGGCCTACTTCGATCGAGATGGCGAGGGGGACTGGCTGGTCGATCTTGGCCTGGATGACCTGGGAAATGTGTATGCTACCGGGAAGAGTGGTATTTGTTACAACCGCGGCCTGCCAACTGAGCGCTGCGTCTACGAGATTGCCACGCTTCGATTTTCTCAGAATGGCTCACTGGATTGGTCAGCCTACCTGGATAATCCCAATACCACCCAGGATCGCCCAGAAGATATGGTGGTTGATCCGGCCGGGAATATCTATGTGACCGGTAACTATACGGCTCATTACGCTCCTGGAGGCAGCCTGGTTTGCTCAGATTATGCCTCGAATGGCTATGCCATTGGTCTGGGCGGGAGCGGGGATTTCTATACCATTAATGCCCATTTCAGCACCGGTTATACCTGGGACAGCCAGCCTTACAGCCAGCAGAATTTCCAGACCTTACGTTACAGCCCTGGTTGCAGCCTGCTGTGGAGCCGGTTATATGATTATTCCCAGGATGATGATGTCCCCGCTGTATTATGGGTGGATGCCTCGGATCAGGTCTTTGTTGGCGGCCTGAGCTGCCGCTATCGGCGCAATACTCCCACCGGGGATTGTTCCACCAGCGATATTGCCACCCTGAAATACACGCGCGATGGCGATCTCTTGTGGAGTTCGCGCCAGGATCTTGGCGCACCTCCCACAAGTATCTTATTAGACAACTCCGGTGATTTATACCTGGCGGGTAATCTGGGTGGGCTGTTGGTGGACAGCAATCCCTTCCTCTTCAAACTTTTGGGCGCAACCGGAGTACAAAGCTGGCGAACCTCTTATAACCCATATGG
>JAJZSS010000438.1 GCA_021849525.1 Chloroflexota bacterium | reverse complement strand
GACCAGTGGATCCAGATCCGGGGTGAAGACCGGCGTAATCCTGTGCTGCTTGTCCTGCATGGCGGCCCGGGATGGCCGAACGCAACCTTTACCCTCCCGCTGCGCCCATGGGAGAAGTACTTTACCATTGTCCAGTGGGATCACCGCGGGACAGGCAAGACCCTGGGACAGAATGGAAAACCAGGCCAGGCCGAAATGACTTTTGCCCGGCGGGTCGCGGATGCAATTGAGCTGAGCGAATTTCTACGCCAGTATCTCCATCAGGAGAAGCTGGTCCTGCTGGCCGAGTCAATGGGTACCCTCACGGGCTTACCCCTGGCCAAGCAGCGGCCGGATTTGTTCTCCGCCATCGTGCTCACCGACCTGTATGTCAATCTGGTGCAAAACGAAGCGCTCAAATACCGGTTGACACTGGAACGGCTGCGCACTGCTGGCAACGCCCGGGGTATGCTTGCCCTGGAGCGCATTGGCAGCGACCCGACGCAGTGGGACCTGCAGGCCTGGAATGTGAACATGGCCTGGGCATTCAAGACGAATGTGCCTATCCCCAATCTGGACCGCGCCTTGCTCTTCCCCCTTGTCCTGACGTCCCCACTCTACAGCCTGCGGGAGCTCTTCACATTGTTTGCCGGATTCCAGAGCACCACTGCCGCCATGTTCGCAGAGATCATGGCTTACGATGCCCGGCGGCTGGGATCCAGTTTCAACCTCCCATTTTTCCTTTTTCAGGGAGAGCGCGATGTCATCACCCTGACGGGCCTGGCTGAAGCCTATTTTCAGGAGATTGAGGCCCCACACAAGGGGATTGTGTTGATCAAGAACGCCGGGCACTTCGCAGCCTTCAGCCATCCGGAGCAGTTTCTGAATGAGCTGCTCCGCCGGGTGGTTCCCCTGGTGCGTGGAGAAGCTGCGGTGAGTGTCCAGCCGCCTGCGGTAATCGTATAAATTTTTCCTGGATGGAACACCCAGGACGTCATTGGAGGAATAGTGTATGAAACCATCGGATCAGATCGACAAACGGGTCACAGAATTAGCCGAATGGCGCGGCCAGTTATTAAGCCGCTTGCGAGCGCTGATCCTGGATGCCGACCCGGGAATCAGCGAGGACTGGAAGTGGAACAATCCAGCCTGGTCGCATCATGGACTGGTATTTGGGATCGTGGTCGAGACGACCAAAGCCATGGAGTGGGTGCAGCTCACCTTTTTTCAAGGCGCAGCCTTGGCGGATCCGGACCATCTTTTCAACGCCGGGCTGGATTCCAAGACCATGCGTTATATCAAATTCAGGGAGGGTGAGGCGATTGATGAACCTGCCCTGAAAGCCCTGATCCGGTCGGCTGTGGCTTACAACCTGAATGGATATTAGCGATTTAGTAAGGAGACTATCATGCAAAAGGTAACTTCACCTGCTGTCGGAGTGAGCCTGTCGACTCCGGCTGCCCGGCTGTCAATCGGTGCGGGCGTGGCTGCGCTCGTTTTTCTGGTTGCACTGCACGCCCTCAGCCCCGAGTTTGACCCCAGCTGGCGCATGGTGAGCGAGTATGCCCTGGGAGAGTACCAGTGGGTACTGTCACTCATGTTCTTCGCCTGGGGGTTGAGCACGCTCGCCTTGTTTTTTGCCGTCCGCAGGCAGATCAATCCGCGGGGTGGGAAGATCGGGCTGGGTTTGCTCATTATTTCAGCCATCGGGATGGGGATGGCAATCATTTTCGATGTAAGCCACCCGCTGCACGGCCTGGCGACCCTGCTGGGGATTCCTACCTTCCCTGCAGCCGCGCTTCTGATCAGCGCCAGCCTGGGTCGAGATCCCGCCTGGAAGCCGTTCCGGCGCTCGCTCCTGGTTATGGCAAATCTCACCTGGATCAGCCTGGGCTTGATGCTCGCCATGTTATTCATCGGGTTGGGGAAAACAGGCGGCGCATTCACGCCTGAAGTATGGATTGGCTGGCCGAACAGGCTACTAATCGTAGCTTACTGCGCCTGGGTGATGGTAACAGCGCAGGGTATGATTCAGCTACACAGGCAATAGCCTGAAATCGGGATGAAGCTTGTAGCCCCTGGCCGGTTCGAGCTTTTTTGGAAGCGAAGATTATAGAGATAGGACCCCGTGCGCCGGTTTCAAATTTTGGCGCACGGGACTTTCAATTATTTAGATAGCTAATGGCATTTATTCGATCGAATGAAAAGGCTTGTAAGCAAGGCAGCATTGTGTGGTCCTGGTTTTCGCTCTGGATGGATCAGCCAGGCTCCACGGTTGACAAAACCATTCTTGTGGTACGTAATTGCTGCTAGAAGAGTCTGGATTGCGTAGATCTCCTGATTATTAACTCAATAAACTTCCCAGTAATTATTTCTAGATCTGAGATAGTTAATTCTGCCCTCCAGACAACCTCTCCCTGAGCTTGGTTCCAAACCTGAATTCCGTTAATCTGATGCTCGTTGTCACTGAGAAACTTCATGTTTGAGTGGGTTACAGCATTACGTAAATAACGTAGTAACTGACGTAAATCTGTAACTTGTGGGAAATCTCCAATTACTGTTGGGATTGGCCACCCCTGGTTGGCTAAAACCTCTAATGGTGTTTCCGGGATCTGGCGATAATATTGTTGCTGCGGAAAAACTAATAGTCCTAGTAGTGAATTGATTAATTGAGTGACTTCATAAATATCAATGGAAGGTTGTTTACGTTTTGACTCGCGAATAAAATCAAGGTTTTTCCGTGTGCGCTGCGCAAAATCGATATAAAGGGATTCACTATATTCCATCACGATACCCTATAAAATTATTATCAATAGATTCTGTTTATATAGAATATTTTATTCTTCTTCTGAGACTTCATTCGCCACCGGAGGTATCCAGGCCTTAAACCAGCTTTCCAGCACGCTGGCGGCAGGTTTGCCGTGCACCGATGCCGATTTATCCTGTAGCGGGGCGGCGGGGTAATATCCACGGGCGAAG
>JAJZSS010000437.1 GCA_021849525.1 Chloroflexota bacterium | reverse complement strand
CGATCTCTGGGCCGTGTCTTGCGAGAAAACGGTCTCCAGCGGGGTGACCGTGTCGGGATTTACATGAATAAAGGGATCGAGTCGGCGATTGCCATCTACGGAATCCTCAAAGCCGGCGGTGCTTACGTCCCCCTGGATCCATTTGCCCCTCCCAGCCGGATTGCCTTCGTAATCCGTGATTGCGGCATCCAGCAGCTGGTCTCGAAAGATGCCAAAGTTGGTGCGATCAAGGAAGTCCTGACAGAGGGCACCAATCTCCAGTACATCCTGGGCATCTCTCCAGACGAGGAGATCCCTCAAGCGACGATCCACTGGGATGATATCTATCAGGTTTCTTCACAGGATCTGGAGCTAAACCTCACCGAGCAGGACCTGGCGTATATTTTGTACACTTCTGGCTCAACCGGCGTGCCTAAAGGGATCATGCACACCCATCGCAGCGGCCT
Organism: Chloroflexota bacterium; assembly: GCA_021849525.1. Taxonomy (GTDB): domain Bacteria; phylum Chloroflexota; class Anaerolineae; order Anaerolineales; family UBA4823; genus JAJZSS01. Next base: position 2,512 of record JAJZSS010000437.1, on the reverse strand, counting down.
GAGCTTTGCTGAGTGGGCGGTGGATACTTACAATCTAACTTCCTCGGATCGTCTGAGCAATCATGCTCCACTCCACTTTGATCTCTCGACTTTTGACTTATTCGCCGGGGCCATTGCCGGCGCCTGCACGGTGATCATCCCCGAGGCATTGACCAAATTCCCGGCGAATTTATCCCGCCTGATCCAGGATGAGCACATCACTGTCTGGTATTCAGTACCTTTTGCATTGATTCAATTGATGCAGCGTGGCGATCCGCTCGCCCATGATCTGAGCTCACTGCGCTGGATATTGTTTGCCGGGGAGGTCTTTCCAACCAAGCATCTGCGCGCTTTAATGGAGCTGTTTCCCAAGGCACACTTCAGCAACCTGTATGGCCCCACTGAGACGAATGTGTGTACTTACTATCACGTGGAGCAGCTCCCTGAAGACAGCGATGAGACCATCCCGATTGGCAGAGTCTGCGCCAATATCGAAGACCTCGTGGTTGATTTAGATGATCATCCTGTCCAGCGGGGCGAGGTTGGGGAGCTGCTGATCCGTGGCGGCGTGGTGATGAAAGGTTATTGGGGACAGCCTGAAAAAACCGCTACTGGGTTCTACCGTCGCCCGCAGTTCGGTTTTTTTGAAGACCTGTTTTACCGCACAGGAGACCTGGTTCAGCTGGATGCCCAGGGTAATTACCGCTACCTGGGGCGAAAAGATCGCCAGATCAAGACCCGCGGTTACCGGGTGGAGCTGGATGAGATCGAGGTGGCATTGTTGTCCTATGCCGGAGTAGAGGAAGCTGCGGCATATCCGGTGCCGGATGGGAGTGGGAGTAATTTGATTGAGGCTGCCGTGATTGCTAAAGATGGGCAGGCTGTCGGCGAGCCTGATCTGGTTGAGCATATTGGCAAGCGCCTGCCACCCTACGCCATCCCGGTGCGCATCGATATTCTCGCAGTGTTTCCGCGCACCTCAACAGGAAAAATCAACCGCCGCGAATTACAGGCGCAAGCAGCCGCGCGGCGCGAAAATCAGAGCTAGAATTAATCTAAGGAGAAGTTTCATGGACCGCAAGACCGTACTCATCGAATATATCAAGAATGAAATTATGCGCAACCGCAATGCAAAACTTACCGAGGAAGAGGACTTGCTCAGCTCGGGCATACTCGACTCATTGGCCATCTTGCAGCTGGTGGCCTTCGTCGATGAGCAATTTGGGATCGAAGTTCCTGACCAGGATGTGGTCTATGAGAACTTTAACAGTGTCAAGGCGCTAACGGAATATTTGACACAATACCCGGGTTAACCCTGCAACCTTTTCTCCGGCGAAAGATTCGCAGTATTTTGGGTGAAACGGAGTCTGGAGAAAATCCGGGAAGCCTTTAAGACGGGGGGTTTCTGGCTATGACATTGGAGCTGCATGGTTAAACGGCTTTTGTATTTGAGTGGGCTGGGTGTAATCTGTGTGATCCTGTTCCACACGGCCGGGACAGGTTTCACCAGTATGTTTTTCTGGGCGCATCGCTATCTACCACCATCCATAAATCCAATGGATCAGGTAGGTGACGCACAATATTATTTTCTGAGATTGATTGAACAAATTGCGGTCGTGGCAATTCCGATATTCCTTTTCGTTTCAGGATATTTCATTGCCATATCCACTAAACGCAGCGATCCTACGATAGGCTGGCCGGTCATCTACGGGCGAATAAAAAAGTTAATCATCCCGTATCTGATCTGGTCTGGCGTTGTGATGATCCTGAACTATATCCAGGGGGACATTCCCACACTCCAAAAGTTCGTGGTCCATATTCTGACTGGCAGCACCAGCCCGGTTTTGTATTTTGTCCCTTTGCTGATCCAATTCTATCTGCTATCTCCTTTCCTGGTCCCCTTGGCACGGAAAAAATGGGGATGGTTGCTGGGGATTACAGCCCTTGTGCAATTATTTGTACAGCTCATGCAGTACCCGGTATTTTTAGGCTGGGATGCCCCATACGCTGTTCCCCTGATTAAACTCATCCCAAAATGGTTTTTCCTGGCGCGCATCTTTTGGTTTCCCCTGGGCGTGGTGGTTGGCTTTCACCTGAACGAATTTAAGACTATCGTCGAACGTTATCGCTATCCACTGCTGGCAGGTACTGTCCTGGTGATCCCATTGGCGATCATCGAGTGGGAGTTCTTTTTCCATCAATCCGGGTTAGAATGGCTGGATCACCGTGAGACCATTCTGGATAGTATGTACTCCATCGGGACTATCCTGACTATTCTGGGTTTTAGCCAGGTCAATTTTCCTGGAGAAAGTGCCATCGGTAAACTAGGGGCACGCTCATTTGGAATATACCTGACGCATGCGATTGTCATCGAGTACACAGCCAGAGCGTTATACCATTTTCAACCGCAGCTTTTAGGGAATCAATGGCTGCTACAGCCGTTTTTGTTCGTTGTTGGATTAGGTTTACCGTTATTATTGATGGCTGTCGTTGCCCGGCTCCCGGTCCGTAACCTGTACACAACCTTAAGATC
>JAJZSS010000436.1 GCA_021849525.1 Chloroflexota bacterium | reverse complement strand
CTGCGAGTAACCCCTAACCGCCCCGGTGAATATTCCCTGGCGTGTGCCGAGCTGTGCGGCCTCCAGCACGCCTACATGACTGCCAAGGTAAAAGTAGTATCCCAGGCAGAGTTTGATGACTGGGTGGTCTCCCTGACTGGTGAAGTTTCCGGCGACCCGGTGGAACGCGGCTCCAAGCTGGTTACCCAGTACGGTTGTGTTGCCTGCCACAGCCTGGATGGAACCAAGATCGTCGGACCGAGCTGGAAAGGGATTTACGGACACGAAGTCACATTAAGTGATGGGACCACTGTCGAAGTAAACGATGATTATCTGAAAGAATCGATCATCAACCCGGCATCCCAGCTGGTCCAGGGTTATCAGAACCTGATGCCGGCGACCTACCGCGATCAGCTGACCGACGCGCAGATCGCCGATATTATCGAATTCATCAAGAGCCTGCGCTAAACGCCGGCTTTCCTGAAGCCGGTCTCGATCGATGGGCTGTGATCGCCGGCATTCAACAGGAGGAATTTGCAGATGAGTGAAACAAAGAAAGCTGGATTTCTATCGCTGGCCCTGGTACGCGGCCTCATCTTCATGGTGGTTGGCGGGCTGCTGGGCATGGCTCTGGTCAGTGGCATCCGCCTGATGATGGGGTTAACTGTCTGGGATCCCAATACTTTCGGATTTACCGAGCCGGCCTGGGTGGTGGGCGCATTACTGGGCGCGATCGGTTTTATGGTCGGGACGGGCGTGATGTCCGATTGGTTCACCTGGATGGGTGGTAAAGGCACTGGCGAGCACCCGCACGACGATTTCGCTTCTGGCGCAGCCCGCTATTTTAGCGTGAGCTACGACCATAAAGTCATTGGCATCCAATATGGAGTGACATCCCTGTTGATGATGTTGACCGCGGGTCTGTTTGCCGTCATCTTCCGCACCGAGCTGGTCGCTCCGGAGCTGCAGCTCCTGCAGCTCAATACCTACAACACTTTGATGAGCCTGCACGGTATCACCATGATCTTCAGCATCCTGCTGGGTGTTGCCGCCATGTCCAATTACCTGGTGCCCTTGATGATCGGTGCCAATGATATGGCCTTCCCACGCCTGAATGCCTTTGCGTTCTGGCTCAACGTTCCGGCTGGGATCATTCTGCTTTCCAGCCTGTTTCTGGGTGGCTTCGATACCGGCTGGACTGGTTACCCGCCGCTCAGCGCCCGCGCCCCACTGGGCATGCAGATGTTTTTCCTGGGGGTGTACCTGTTCGGCCTGTCATCGATCTTTGGCAGCCTGAACATTATCACCACCATCGTCCGCCTGCGTGCCCCGGGCATGAATTACTTCCGGATGCCGATCTTCGTCTGGACGGCTTTTGCAACTTCGATTATCAGCCTGACGGCAACCCAGCTGATTGCCCTGTCATTCCAGATGGTCATGTTCGAGCGCCTGTTCGGGATGGGCTTCTTTAATCCAGCTCTGGGCGGCGACCCGATTTTATTCCAGCATCTGTTCTGGTTCTACTCTCACCCGGCAGTGTATGTCTTTGTGCTCACCGGCCTGGGCGTGATTTCAGAGCTTTTGCCAGTGTTTTCCCGCAAGCCGCTCTATGGTTACCGCTGGGTGGCAGTCTCCTCGTTCGGGATTGCCCTGGTAGGCTTCCTGGTCTGGGCGCACCACATGTTCACTTCCGGAATGGCGCCTTACCTGCGGGTTCCCTTCATGTACAGCACCCTGCTGGTCGCAGTCCCCACCGGCGTGAAATTCTTTTCCTGGGTGGCGACCATCTGGCAAGGCAAGCTGTCTTTCGAGACGCCAATGCTGTTCGTGCTGGGAGCGATCTCCATCTTCCTGCTGGGTGGGCTCAGCGGCCCGCCAAACGGCACCGTCTCCACCGACCTGCACCTGCAGGATACGTACTGGATTGTCGGACACTTCCACGCTACCATGTTCGGCGGATTCGTCTTTCCATTCTTTGCAGCGCTGTACTACTGGTTCCCCAAGATCACAGGTCGCATGTATAACGAAGCCCTGGGCAAGCTGCACTTCTACCTGATGCTGCCGGCGTTTTATGTCCAATCGCTGGGCCAGATGCAGGTCGGCCTGCTGGGCATGCGCCGCCGGATCGCCGATTATGATCCCGCCCTGGGTGTCCAGTTTACCCATGTTCTGATCACCATCGCTGCCTACGTCATCGGGATAGCGGTGCTCATTGCAATTGTAAATTACATCTACAGCGCAATCCGCGGACCGGTAGCCGACGCCAACCCCTGGCGTTCACGCTCGCCCGAATTTCAGCTTCCTTCGCCGGTACCGGTGCACAATTACGACACGCCTTTCACCGTAATTGGCGAGCCGTATGATTATGGTCTGGAAGGGTCGGCTTACGTGAGTATTGATAAAGAACGGGCTCCAGCACTGCCACCGGCAGCACCACCGGAAACTCCGGCAGCCCCCGCACCCAGCCCGGCTGGCGCCGGCTAGCCAGCAGATAACCCAGGAGAATTCGAACATGGAATCTGAAACGAAAAAACACGAAGCTTATATGGTCGGGATCGGGGTCATGATCCTGCTCGCCGGCCTGACGATTGGTGAATACTTCATGGGCGCGTTTGCCAGCGCCTGGGCTCTGCCGATCTTAATTGTGGCAACCATTAAGGCCTTCTTTGTGGTGCGTGATTACATGCATATTGGGCGGGTCTTTGCCGGGGATGATGAGGAATAAGCGATGACCACGCAAACCATACCATTGGAAGATTACCGCAAGAAATCGGCGACCAACCGCCTCGGCCTGTGGCTGTTCATCCTCTCCGATCTGTTCTTATTTGGGGGGCTGTATGTCTCCCGCTTTTATCTTCTCGGCGCCGGGCAGCGCCCTGAGGTGAGCCAATTGCTCGGCCTGGGCGTGACCGTCTTGCTCCTGGCGAGCAGCTTTTTCATGAACCGGGCAGAGACCTCCATCCGCTTCGGCGACCAGAAAGGC
>JAJZSS010000435.1 GCA_021849525.1 Chloroflexota bacterium | reverse complement strand
GGTTTCCAGGATCAGCCCATCAAAATCGAAGACTATTGCCCGAATCATTTACTTGTCGATCTCCATAACGGCCGGATTAACAGCCACAGACCAAAGACAATCAACAGCATAGGCCAGTATGGACCAAAGAGATTCCGGCCGCCCAGAAATGAGCTGAAAATTGTAAACAGGATCAGGCTGACGATAATGACATTCATGTCTTCATGCAGCGCTTTGCCAGGCCGCCGGCCCAGCAAACCTGCCAGAATGATTCCCACGCCGACAAAACCCGGGATCAAAGTCCACGCATACGCCCAGCTCCCCCAGTTTCCAGTCTGGTTCTGCCAGTAAAGCAGACCACCGATCCCGCCGATGATCGCTGCAGGCACCGCCAGGTCGGGTACGCCGGCAAGTAATCCTGCGAATAAAAATAGAACGCCAACTCCAATAATTATTAAGGGCCAGGAAAACTGCAAATTGACCCAGCTTTGCAAGCCCGGCATGAACTGCCCCAGTAAGAACAAACCTCCCAAAAGGATTAAAATCAAACCTACAACCAGACTTCCCCGCCTGTTTTGCTCCATGGGAATCTCCTCCAGTTAAATCCTTATTCCAGTGCTGATCCAACATCATTATTCGCCCGGCAGCTCAACAAAGTATCAAAAATCCTGCGCAGGCGTAAATCGGACACAGCCAGGTCGGCGCTATCGAAGAATTCCTGCAGACCCGTTTCACCCTGATGCTCGTAAAGGCAGGCTTGCAAAGCCATTTCCAGGCGATCAAGCTGGCGCACAAAACGCGCTTCGGGTGAAATCGCCGCCTCAAATTCTTCCCATAATAGTATATACGCATTGCCCTCTGGAAGGTTGTCAAAGATTTGCGTCACGGCTTGCTGCTCTTGCTCATATTTTGATCGCGAATCGATTTGATCCTGGGGGATGAGATCACCGACATAGATTTCCCCCAGATCGTGCATCAGCGCCATTTGCAGCACTCGTTCGGCATCCAGCTCCGGGAACTCAGCCCGCGCCAGCCAATGGGCCAGCAGGGCGGTTGCAAACGAATGGTCCGCCACGCTTTCACAGCGCTGGGTCGAGATTCCCCGTTTTAGCCACCCCTGGCGATAAAGCTGCTTCAGGTGGCTCAGCTCAAAGTAAGCCCGCACCCATCGAGCATCTACGCAGCCGGCGAGTTGATCCTGTTGGAAGGTGCCCTTCATTTCCATGCTGACCCTGCCTGTACTATGATTGTCAAAACCTGACCCCACTCAGGCTTTGAGCAGTTGTTCGACGCGGCTCTCACCTACCGAGAAATAGCGAGAGGCTGGATGGTGAAGGATGATCGCTGCCGTGGACTGCTCGGGGACCAGCTGGTAGGCTGCCGTCAGGCTCATCCCGAGCTCCTTTTCGGCGGGAAGCAAGGTGAAAACTTTTAAATGGTCTTCTATTTCAGGTATCGCCGGATAACCCCAGGAATACCGCTTGCCTTGATCATCAGCCAGGCCAAGCTCGCGGCGGATATGCCTGTGCAGATACTCGGCTGTCGCTTCTGCCGTTTGCACCGCCAGGCCATGGGTGTAATAAGCTTCAGAATAATCTCCGGCAGCCTGTAATCGGTCAAAGCGGTCCGTGGCAGCCTGCCCAACCGTGACCACTTGAAAAGCGACCACATCCATCCGTTCACTTCCCAGAGGTAGAAAATAATCCGCCAGGCACAGGTTGTCTCCGTTGGGTTGGCGCGGGAAATCAAACCGCATGAGCTCTTGCGGCCGGCTTTCACCCAGCGATCGTGGATCAAACACAACCAGGGCATCGCCAGCTGCCTGGGCTGGCCAGTAGCCATAAACCCCTTGCGGCTCGAGCCAGCCTTGCTGTAAGGCCTGGCGCTGCATCTTCGCCAGGCGGGCATCGAAATCTCTTTGCAACTGCTCCCATTCCGCGCCATGCGCGTTTTTTGCACCCCACGAGAGGCGAAAAAGCTCATTTTTTGACAGATGCTGAAAAACCAGCTCCAGTGGCATCTGGCGAACAACCCGCTCGCCCCAGATTGGTGGGACCGGGATCTTGCCGGCGGGCGGAGTTTGCGAGCGGCGCTTTTCGCCGGAAGCCGTTGAGGTTGGCCGGTCGCGGCGCCCGATCTCATGCTCAGCCTCTTGAAAGAGTTTGTCCAGGACGACCGGTTTCTTTTGAGGATCAGCCAGCCCATCCATCACAGCCAGGCCTTCAAAGGCATCCTTGCAGTAGAAAACACCCGGATCATACCGGCTTTGATCTTCGGTAAATAATATCCGCCAGCCAAAGCGGCGATTGATCGCTGCTCCACCTATCAGCACAGGAATATTCAACCCGCGCCGCTGAAGCTCATTGACGATTAACGGCATTTGTTTGCTGGTGGAGACCAGCAAAGCGCTCAAACCAATGGCATCCGCCTGTACTTCCACCGCTTTCTGGATGATTTTCTCCGCCGGCACCTGCTTGCCCAGGTCATGGACGGTATAGCCGTTATTCGACAGGATAGTCTTGACCAGATTTTTCCCGATATCATGGACATCGCCGTAAACGGTGGCCAGGACAATTACACCTTTGCTGGCGCCGTCCAGGCGCTCGAGGTAACGTTCCACGTGGGTGACAGATTTTTTCATCACCTCAGCGGATTGCAGCACGAACGGCAGGATGAGCTCCCCGGCGCCAAACTTATCGCCGACCTCCTTCATCGCCGGTAAAAGGACCTCATTCAAAATTTTTACGGCCGCGGCATGCTGGGTTAAGCGCACCTCCGGCGGCAGCGCGGCATTTTCAACTAGAATAGCTTCGATGTCTGCTTCGACACCTTCTTTGTGGCGGTGCAGGATGCGCCACTGCAGGCGCTCGGCGGGTGTCTTATCTGCCAGGGGATCCAGCTTTGGGGTCCCTTCCTGAGCTACCGGTCCAGCAGCCTCGAAATACTCAATCAGCCGCTGTAAAGCATCTGGGCGGCGATTCAGGATCAG
>JAJZSS010000434.1 GCA_021849525.1 Chloroflexota bacterium | reverse complement strand
GGAAAATCCGGCTGCGGGAAACTTGCCGGTTTTAGCTCTCGGGTTGGGCGCAGGTGCAGTTGTCGCATTTATCGCGGCTGTGTACCTCGTGGTGCGCGGCTATTCATGGAAACGCCTGCGGGAAGAACGCTCAGTTGAGATGTTGATTCTACTGACGACACTGGTGTTACCCATGCTGGCGCCTTTCCCGGTCAAAGCTTTAGGGATCAATCCGATTGACTATCAGAATAACCAGAGTATTCTGGTTACCTTCATTTTTGTGGCAATCTTGACCTTGATTGCTGCTGGAATTGGTCTTTTGTGGAAGCCGAAACTATTCCTGATCAATACGGCTATTTTTTACGGTATCTTTACTGTTTTCTATACCACTGTTTTTACTCATGGCTTTGGTTTCGTAACCGGTCTGGTTGGCTCCCTGGGTTACTGGTTGGAACAGCAAGACGTCAATCGAGGCAGCCAACCGCTTTATTATTACGCCTTGCTCCAAATCCCCATATACGAGTTTCTGCCGGCTCTAGGCAGCCTGGGAGCTGTACTCCTCGCCCTTTTGGGTATTCGAAAAACTCGACCGGCTGCAGAAGCGCTCATTCAAGAAAACCCCGCTGATTCACTGAACCCAAGCGAGGAGCCGGTTGTAGAGGATTCTCAACCCGTGAACGGCGAGAATTCATTCCCAATCGAAGCAAACGAGCCTGCTCCTGTCTTTGCACTTCTGCTTTTCTGGACCCTGAGCAGCCTGGTGGCGTACAGTATCGCCGGTGAAAAAATGCCCTGGTTGACCGTCCATATCACGCTTCCGATGATTTTGCTCGCTGGCTGGGGATTAGGGCGCCTGTTCGAAGGCGTTGACTGGGATCAGATTCGCTCAAAACGCGGCTGGCTCGTGGTCCTCCTGCTGATTGTATTTCTATTGTCGGTGATGGGCGCGTTGGGCTCATTATTCGGCCTGCAACCTCCTTTCCAGGGGACTTCCTTGGAACAGCTGCGGGCGACGACGACTTTTATAACGTCGCTCATAACCGCCCTGATCAGCGGTTTCATCCTATCCTCCCAGCTCCGCACCTGGCAAGCAGGACAATTCAACCGCCTTGTGATTCTTTCTATCTTTGCTTTTCTGTCGCTGTTGACTGCCCGGGCGGCTTTCAACGCCTCCTATGTGAACTATGATAATGCCACCGAGTATCTGGTATACGCTCATTCAGCCGGAGGGGTGAAAGAGGCATTATCACAGATCGAAGAAGTCTCGCGGCGTACAAGCGGAGGCACCTCCGCAGTTGTTGCTTATGATGACCAGACTACTTACCCATATTGGTGGTATTTACGAGATTATCCGAACCAACAATTTTATGGCGCCAGTCCTACCCGCAGCCTGCGCGATGCCCCGTTGATCCTGGTAGGAGACTCGAATTTCGATAAGCTCGGACCTGTTGTCGGGCAGGGTTACTATCAATATGATTATGTTCGCATCTGGTGGCCGAACCAGGACTATTTCGATTTGACCCTGGAAAGGGTGCTCAACGCCATCCGCGACCCCCAGATGCGCATGGCAATTTTCCGGATCTGGCTGAATCGTGACTATACTCTGTACGGTCAGTTAACCCAAAAAGATATGAGCCTGGAAAATTGGTATCCTTCCCAGCGCATGCGGCTTTATGTCCGTAAAGATGTGGTCAGTAGTATCTGGAACTACGGGTCTGCGCCAACCCCGCAGGAGGTTGTCATTGATCCCTTCGAGGAAAAACAAATCAGCCTGAGCGCCGATCGCATTTTTGGATCAGCAGGTATCGAGCCCGGGCAATTCTTCAACCCCCGCGATCTGGCAGTGGCCGCAGACGGCACCCTGTACGTCGCGGACACCGGAAACCACCGCATCCAGCACCTGGCTCCCGATGGCAGTGTGCTCAATCTGTGGGGCAGCCTTTCTCCAGCCGGCACTGCTCCCCAGGGGACGTTCAACGAGCCCTGGGGAATTGCCGTTGGGCCAGATGGATCGGTGTATGCAGCCGATACCTGGAATCACCGCATCCAGAAATTCAGCCCGGAAGGCGAATTCCTGCGTGCCTGGGGATATTTCGGCCAGGCTGAAGCTCCCGAAGCATTCTGGGGACCGCGCGATGTCCTGGTGGATGCTGAAAACCGGGTCTTTGTGACCGATACCGGTAATAAGAGGGTGGTCGTTTTCGACGCGGATGGCAATTTCATAACCCAATTTGGGGTAGCTGGCCTGGCTGCCGGTGAGTTCGACGAGCCGATTGGCCTGGCGATAGATGCTGAAGGGCGCCTCTATGTCGCCGATACCTGGAACCAGCGGATTCAAACCTTCGTGCAGGCTGAGGATGGCTCATTCGTGCCAGAAAAGAGCTGGGATGTTGCCGGATGGTACGGGCAGTCACTGGAAAACAAACCCTATCTGGCAGCTGGTGAGCCAGGCGTATTTACGACCGATCCTGAAAGCTCACGCATCCTGCAGTTTACCCGCGACGGAACACCTCTAAGTACCTGGGGCGAAGCGGGTAGCGGAGCGGAAAATTTTGGGCTGGTAGGGTCGATTGTGCTGGACGGGCAAGGGGGTGTATGGGTGACTGATACCGGGAATGCAAGGGTAATGCACTTTACCCTGCCCTGAATCACAATTTTAGAACAAGAATGTTCAGGCCAACTTGAGGTGGATGTTAAAGATTCATCCGGCTGGCCTGAGCGGCTTCATCCAATAATCGTGCCAGGTCGTTGGCTTGCTCGGGGGTCAGATAGATATTTGTTTCGTCGTGCAAAAAGAGCTTTTCTTCCTCCGGGCATTCTTCGATAATCTGGACCCGGATGTTGTCATCGTATCCGCTGTCGCTTTCCTCGTATGCAATTTCTATTTTGAGCGAATTATCCAGCAAATAAATCGCCATTTCAGGTTCTCCTGCGCTTTTTGGGGACGTCACCGTTCCAAGTTCCCAGACATAGTAGGTTACTGAGTTATCAAGG
>JAJZSS010000433.1 GCA_021849525.1 Chloroflexota bacterium | reverse complement strand
GGTCAACCATCCAGGTCAGATGGCAAATTCTTTAGCCAGTGAAAACAGACTGGACCCCACAGAAAATGAATCTATCTGAGATCGTAAAAATCGTTAATGGCAGTTATTGCACCACCCTGCCTGTCAAGGACATCCAGATCTCAGGCGCCTGCGGCGCAGATCTGATGAGCGATGTCCTGGCGACCTCTCAACCTGAAAGTATTCTACTCACAGGATTGAACAATCCGCAAACCATCCGGACTGCCCAGATGGCGGATATCCGCGCCATCATTTTTGTACGCGGCAAATACCCGTCCCCCGATGTCGTTGAAGTTGCAGAACGCGAGCAGATCCCCTTGATCAGCAGTCCCCACGGTATGTTCGAGCTCTGCGGGCGCCTTTTTTCCGCCGGCCTGCCCAGCCTGGAAGATAAATTCTCAGATTAACTCTCATGATGAGCAACCTGGAAATCCACGGCCGTAAAGGCACCCTGGTCACCGACGATACGGCTAAAGATATCACACGCGTCGAAGAGCTGGCGTACGATATTCGCATCGGCGAAGTGATGACCAGCGATGTGCAGGCGCTTACGCCCGATGCACCCATGTCCGCTTTGCTCGAGTTAATGCGCACCACCCGGATTTCCGGCGCCCCGGTGATTGAAGACGGCAGTCTGGTAGGGATCATCAGCCTGGAAGATCTGATCCGCGCCCTAACGGCCAACGATCTTGAGGCGCCGGTGCGCAAGTATATGAATCCCCAGGTCATTACCCTCAAAGATTATGATCCGGTGATCGAAGCCATGGAGCGTTTCTCGAAAGATAAGGTCGGACGCTTTCCGGTCGTCGATGTCAACAGCCGGCTGGTTGGCATGATTACCAAAGGCGATGTCACGCGTGGGCTGCTGGTATCCCTGCAGCGTGATTATCAGGCCGAGGAAGTCCGCCGCTACCGCGCCAGCCACCTGTTTGAAGATATCAACTCGGATCGCACCAGCCTTATACTGCGTTACAACATCAAAGCTCAGGATTTTATCAACGGCGGCAAAGCTTCCAGCGATATCAAACGCGCCTTGCTCCGCCTGGGCGCCAGCCCGCAGATCGCCCGGCGCTGTGGGATTGCGATCTACGAAGCCGAAATGAACCTGATCATTCACACCACCAACGGCGGGATCATCCGGGTGGAGATCGAACCCCACCGCATCACGATGAAAACGACCGATGATGGTCCCGGGATCGCCGATATTAAAAAAGCCATGCAGGCTGGCTTCACCACGGCCACCCAGCAGATCCGCGAAATGGGCTTTGGCGCCGGGATGGGCCTGGTTAATATCCAGCGCTGCGTGGATGAAATGAGTTTGCAGTCCAGCCCCAACCAGGGTTCGCGCCTGGAAATGCGCATCAACCTCCAGCCTACCGAAAGCTTCCGTGAGCTCTCCACCAAAACGACCGAGGAAATCAAAAAATGAATCTAAACCAGATCCGTGAGCAGCTCAATCTGACCCTGCTGACCGATACCAATCCACCGGAAACGATGCCGGTTTCCTCTGTGTATACCTCAGACCTGCTGAGCTGTGTCATGGCTGGCGCCAAACCCTCCAGCGTGTGGGTCACGCTGCAGGCCCACATGAATGTCATTGCCGTGGCAACCCTGCTCGAGATCAGCGCCGTGATCCTGACTGAAGGCTCCCAACCCGACCCGGCCGTGCTCCAGAAAGCGAATGAGCAGGGTGTCACCCTGCTCTCCACCTCCGAAACGAGCTTCACCGTCTCCGGTCAGCTCTGGGAGCTGGGACTTCGCGCGGCCTGAGGTGCAGTCTGCAGGCGAGCAGATGGCAAATTTACACTCATACCGGGCAGAATTCCATGTACACACGGTGCTTTCACCCTGCGCCGGGGTTGAAATGATACCGCCATTGATCATCGCCGAAGCCGAAAGGCGGGGCATCGATTTAATCGCCATCACCGACCACAATGCAACCGCCAATGCAGGCGCAGTGATTGCCGCCGCCCAGGGTTCAACGGTCCACGTGCTGCCGGGAATGGAGCTCCAGACGGTCGAAGAAGTCCATCTGCTGTGCTTGTTTGATGACATGCAGGCGGCGGAGGCATTTCAAGACCAGGTCGATGAAAACCTGCCGGCCACCCCGAATAATCCGGATTATTTCGGTGAGCAGTTTGTGGTCGACGAGACGGGCGATTTTATCCGCCGCGAGGACAGGCTGCTCCTGAGTTCCACCAGGTTCACACTCGAGGAAGCTGTCCAACGGGTCCATGCTCTCGGTGGGATGGCCATCCCCGCCCATATCAACCGCCAGGCTTACGGGCTGATTGCCAATCTGGGTTTCATCCCGCCGGCGAGTGAATTCGATGCCCTGGAAATTTCCCGCCACCTGGAACTTGCCCAGGCAGTCCAGGTCATCCCCGGCGCCCGCCGTTTTCCACTGATTCAATCCGGGGACGTCCATTACCTGGAAGATTTCCTGGGCGCAAATACCCTGACGGTGCAGGCGCCAACCCTGGACGAAATCAGGATGGCGTTTAATCAAAAAGAGGGGCGATCCCTCACCCACTCTCCTGCCCGGGTTAACGCGCCATTGAAATAAACTTTCTGGATCATTGACGTCTGTCAACAATAGACATGCCAAATGTTTATTGACGTAAATGCCTTTATCATTTAAACTTATTGTGTATATTTTCACAATATGGAAATGTCCATAACTTTTCTTTAGATCAGGTGCGGGTATGACAAAATTACTAGATAATCTTAGCGAGACAGATCCCATCGCCATCCCTGAGAAGCGGCAGTTGATCGATCAAATTATTGAAAAAAACCGCGAGCGCAAGGGATCGACGATGGTCATCTTGAATGAGCTGCAAAACCGGATCGGTTTTATCACCCCGGCCATGCAGGCGTATACCGCCCGCCAGCTCGATGTCCCCCTGGGCGCAATCCACGGTGTGGTGACGTTTTATTCTTTCTTTTCGACCCAGCCCCGCGGCGCTCA
>JAJZSS010000432.1 GCA_021849525.1 Chloroflexota bacterium | reverse complement strand
GATCGGCACCACATTCGTGCCCCCCGGCGGGACCAACGGTGGGATGCAGTTCTTGACCACTTCCACCACCATCCCGCTGGAGACTTTGCGGATATCCCGCGGCCCGATCACCGTGGTGGGATTGACAATGACCGCCGGCAAGCCTCTGGCTATAACTTCATAGACCACTTCTTCGGCCTGGAATTTGGAATGCCCATAGACGAAATTGGTGGGCTTGACGTTGAAGCGAAAGGATTCATCCACCACCACATTGGGATGGATGCCCATGGCGGCGCTGGAGCTGGTATGCACCAGGCGCGGCACACCCGCCTGCAGGGCGGCAGCCATTACATGGCGTGTGCCTGTGACATTGACTTCGTACATGCGTTCCACACCCTGGCGCCAGTAATCCACCACGCCGGCGGTATGAAAAACCACGTCGATATCCTGCATGGCAGGCGGCAGGGTTTCCGGTTGGAGCACATCCCCGCTGACGTATTCGAATGGTCCGCCTTCCAGCAGCACCCGGTCTGCGCCGGGGCGCTCCAGGATGCGCACCTTCCAGCGCCGCTCGATCAGGCGCAGGGCGAGGTTCGAACCCAGAAATCCTGTCCCACCGGTGACCAACGCCCGCAGTTGTTCAGCCATTCTGGCCTTCTTCCACCCAAATTCTGATATCCGCCAAAGCCTGGAGCACACCTTCCAGGGTTGCTTCGCTTGCGATGCGGTCGACATGCACCCCGAGCTCTGCCGCGGCCCTGGCGGTCGTCTCGCCGATGCACACCACCTGGCAGCCTTGCAGGGCTGCTGGGAGTGAGGCGGCATGCTGCGCCAGGCAGTCCTTCAGGCTGTACAGTGTCGAGGGGCTGAGGAAGGCTGCCGCATCGACCTGACCCTGCAGGAGTTGTTCCAGGGCTTGCGGATCCGGCTCCACCGGCCGGTGAATATAGGCAGTGACGGTTTCTACCCGGGCACCGGCCCGGGTCAATAATTGGGGCAGCTCGGGCAGGGCAGCCGCCGAGCGTGGGATCAGGACGCGTTTCTGGCGCAGGTCCACCGCCGCGGCCAGCCCGGCAGCCAGTCCGGCTCCGCTGGCGCTCTGGGCGGTGAAATCCGGAATTAACCGCCACTCCGCCAGGGCCTCGGCGGTAGCTTTACCGATCACGGCAATCTGCACCCCTGCCAGGGCACGGCCGTCGAACCCTAAGAGTCTGAATCGCTCCAGGGTAAAATGCACCGCATTGGCGCTGGTGAAGATCAGCCAGTCCGGGCGGGTGTGGGGATCAGTCAGGCGGTATAGGGCAGCGTCCAGCTCGCACGGATCTGCTACCGGCTGGAGCCTGGATGTGGCCAGGTCGAGCGGCTCGGCGCCGGCGGCCAGCAGCAGGGTGCTGAAGGGATCGGCGCCGTGTCCGGTCAAACTGCGCGGGTTGAGCACCCGCCAGCCGAGTAAGGGCCGCCGGGCGGGCAGATCGAACCAGCGCAGGGTGGGGCGCAGCTTCACCACCTCGCCCACCACGATCACCGCCGGGGGACGGATGGCGGCCGATTTTTCCAGGATATCTGCCAGCGTGCCGCACACGGTATGCTGCTCAGGCCGGGTCCCCTGGGCGATGATCGCCACCGGGGTCTCTGGTGAGCGCCCACCCTTCAGGAGCTGGGCGACGATGGCTGGCAGATTCTGCATGCCCATCAGGAAAACCAGGGTATCGGCGCTGTGCGCCAGCCGGCGCCAGTCGCTGGAATCATCGGCGGTACTGTCAGAGCGGTGACCGGTTATAAAGGCGGCCGAAAAGGCCAGCTCGCGATAGGTGATGGGGATGCCGGCATAAGCCGGTGCGGCGATGGCGCTGCTCACCCCGGGTACGATCTCAAAGGGGATCCCGGCTGCGAACAGGGCTGCGGCTTCCTCGCCGCCGCGCCCGAACACAAAAGGATCGCCGCCTTTCAGGCGCACGACCACTTTTCCCTGTTGGGCGTGGTTGATCAATGTCTGGTTAATTTTTTCCTGGGGTAAGGTGTGGTGATCCGGCATTTTCCCGGCGTCGATCCACTTGGCCTGGGGAGCATAGCTCAACAGCTGGTGGTTCGCCAGGCGGTCGTACACCACCACATCAGCCTGGCGCAGGCAATCAACCGCCCGCAGGGTGATCAGACCCGGATCGCCGGGTCCGGCGCCGACCAGGAACACCATCCCCGCTGCGGATGCGCTCATTTGTCCGTGTTCCCTTTGAGCTCGTTTTCGGCGTATGCGCGGGCTGCTGCCACGCCATCTCGGTGCAGTATCTCCAGCAGCGGGCCATCGACCAGACGCAGGGCGACCTCCAGGCGGTCTGCAGGGGGGTAGCTGGCAATCAGATCGGGGCGCAGCTCGTCCAGTATAGCCGCCAGCTCGCCATATTCGAGGCCAAACTCAGTTTCCAGGCGCTCACGCAGGCGGCGCGCCAGGGCCGGGCTGCCCCCGCCGGTGGAGACAGAAAGTGTCAGCTCGCCGCGGCGCACCACGGCAGGTAAGATGAAATTACAGTGGGGAGGATCATCGACGATGTTGATCAGACAGCCTGCTGCCCTGGCTTCCTGCCAGACCTGGTGATTCACGCCGGCGTCATCCGTGGCGGAGATGACCAGGAAAGACTCCGCCAGGTCGCCGGGCTGGTAGGTGCGCGGCAGGTGGTGGATCTCAGCGTGGTCGAGCAGGTTTTGAAGGTCGGAATGCAGATCGGGGCTGATGACCAGCGGGCAGGCACCAGCCTCTACCAGGCTGGCGGCTTTACGGGCAGCCACGCTCCCGCCGCCGATGATGATCACGCGCTGGGTTTCCAGCCCGACCAGGCACAACGGATATGTTTTCACAGAATAGTTTTAACATATCCGGCGCAAGGGCGTCAAGGACATATGTCACGCAGTGGCGCGGGAATTTATCCCCGATTTGTCTGGATTGATTCGAAAAAGGCGCGGCGGGCTGTTATGGGGCGCGCTGCGCCCAGTCCTCGCCCAGGTAGACTTCCA
>JAJZSS010000431.1:1594-2990 GCA_021849525.1 Chloroflexota bacterium | reverse complement strand
CCAGGCGGCCCGTGCAGGCTGAACAAGAGCACAGCAAATATTATTTCGAGCTGGCGGATATCGACCGCTTACGCAAGATGTACGAGTTATATGAAGCCGAAGCGAATGCCTGCCTGGCTGCTGGCCTGGTTTTGCCTGCTCACGATTATGTGCTCAAGTGTTCGCACACCTTCAATGTTCTGGATACGCGTGGGGTGATTGGAGTCACCGAGCGCCAGGCGCTTTTTGGGCGCATGCGTGACCTTTCCCGGCGGGTATCGGAAGCATACTTAGCCCAACGCCAGCACCTCGAATATCCCTGGCTGGAGGAAGAGACACTTCAAACAGAGTCTAAAGCTGGCAAAACGAATGTCACCCACCCTCTATCGGGTGTCGGGGATACGTTAAAGGCTGACTTTTTGCTGGAGGTTGGCGTCGAAGAATTGCCAGCTGGCGACCTGGACTCGGCCATCGAGCAATTGAATGGGCGAGTTCCTGCACTGCTGAAAGAATTGCGCCTGGAGTATCAGTCTCTAAAGGTTTTTGGCACTCCCCGCCGGTTGATTATCGATGTGCAGGATCTGGCAGCACGCCAGCCCGATCTGGAACAGGTCGTTAAGGGTCCACCAGCGGAGCGCGCATTTGACGTGCAAGGCCAGCCCACACCGGCAGCCCAGGGTTTTGCCCGCAGCAAAGGAGTAGCCGTCGAGTCATTGGAAATCCGCGAGCTGGACGGTGGGCGCTATGTCACAGCGTTGATCCAGCAACCAGGAAAACCAACAGTCGAAGTGCTGGCAGAGGCTTTACCTGGATTGATAGCCGGCTTGAGATTCGAAAAATCCATGCGCTGGAATAGCTCGAATGCTACTTTTTCCCGCCCTATCCGCTGGCTCCTGGCCCTGTATGGGAATCAGGTCCTGGAGTTTGCATTTGCTGGTTTACAGGCAGGCAACATCACTCGCGGGCTGCGCTATTTATCGCCAGCCGAGTTGCCAGTGGTGGACAAACAGGCTTATTACACTGCTCTGGCAGCCCAGGGAATTCTGGTCGATCCGGCCGAGCGGAGAGAACGCGTGCTCCAACAGGTTAATCGCCTGGCAGAAGAAGTGAGGGGCACCATTCCAGACGATCCGGGCCTCCTGGCAGAGGTGACCAACCTGATTGAGGCGCCTACCGCATTGCGGGGCAGCTTTGCCCCCGAATATTTGAAGCTGCCGCGCGAAGTTCTGGTCTCGGTGATGAAAAAGCACCAGCGTTATTTTCCAATCGAAAAAGATGGGCAGCTGCTTCCGTATTTCATTGCGGTGCGCAATGGGGATGATCGCTGGTTGGATCGAGTTACTGAAGGAAATGAGCATGTCATCCGAGCACGTTTCGCCGACGCAGCCTACTTCATTCGTGAAGATGTGCGCAAGCC
>JAJZSS010000431.1:0-1584 GCA_021849525.1 Chloroflexota bacterium | reverse complement strand
GAAGCTTACCTGCCAGGATTAAATAAGCTGACTTTCCAGCTCAAGCTGGGCTCCATGTTGGATAAAACTCACCGCGTCCGTGCTCTGGTGCAGGATTTGCTGCCTCGGTTCGCCCTGGACAAAGCCAGCGTACAGACGACCCTTCGGGCAGCCGAGCTGTGCAAGGCAGACCTGGCGACCCAGATGGTAGTAGAAATGACTTCTCTCCAAGGGATCATGGGGCGCTCTTACGCCCTGGGCTCCGGCGAGCCGGAGAGCGTCGCCACTGCGATTTTCGAGCATTACCTGCCTCGGTATACGGGGGATCGCCTGCCGCAGGGTAAGCCGGGTTTGCTCATCGGAATCGCTGACCGGGTGGACACGTTGGTCGGATTGTTTGCAGTGGGCCTGGCGCCAACCGGAAACAAAGATCCCTTTGCGCAGCGCCGCGCAGCAATGGGATTAGTCCAAAATCTGATCGCTGAAAACCTCGACCTTGATTTGCGACCGGTTCTGCAGGCTTCAGCCAACCACCAACCGGTTGAGGTCACTTCAGCCAGCCTGGCAGCGGTCCTCGATTTCATTACCGAACGATTGCGCAACGTTGTATTAGAGCAGGGTGCGCGCTACGATGCAGTCGAGGCCGTCCTGGCTGTCCAAGGACATAATCCAGCGCGGGCCACTCAGGCTATTCGGGAATTGGGACGTTGGATTGAGCGACCGGATTGGAACGCGATTTTGCCCACCTATGCGCGTTGTGTGCGTATCACGCGCGATCTGGGGGAGCGTTTCCCGGTAGATCCAGACTCGTTCAGTATGCCTGCGGAGATCACCCTGTTTAAGGCCTTACAGGATGCAGAAGCCTGCCAGCGGCGAGAAGGCTCGGTAGATGATTTTCTCAACGCATTTCTCCCGCTTACACCGAATATTAACCAATTTTTTGATGAAGTTCTGGTGATGGATGAAAACCTGGAGCACCGTAAAAACCGCCTGGGATTGCTGCAAAGGATTGCAAGCCTGGCTGCCGGTGTAGCGGACTTATCCCGCCTGGAAGGATTTTAAGAACCATGCCAACTCTGGAAACCCGGATCAGCGACGTCGTGGTGTATATCGATCGTGCTCGAATTACCCGGCACGGCGATATAACCCTTGAGCCTGGATCTGTCGTTCTCGAGGTGTTCGATTTGCCTGCCAAACTGAATCCAGAGTCGCTGCGTGCCACCGCGCGCGGTACAGCCCGGGCGCGCTTGCTCGGCGTCCAGGCTCAGCGCCAGCACCCAATTGAAGCACCCCAGGAAGCCGTGCGCGCCCTGGAAAAGTCGTTAGAAGAAGTCCAGGACCAGCGCCGGGTGTTGGAAGGGCGGATTGAGCTGGTGGGTCAGAATCGCCTGACATTGGTAAAATTGTTGGGCGAGACCCAAACCTATGCGACCGCACTGGCTGCCGGCGAGCTTTCACTGGAAAAGGGCCTGGATACGTTCGATGCCTTGCGAACCCGGGCAGAACGTCTGGATACCGATCTGCAATCCATCCAGGCGGAGAAGCGTCTGGTAGAGCGGCGCGAGCAGCAGCTGGTCGCCGAGCTGGAAAAGTATCGGGCAGTTC
>JAJZSS010000430.1 GCA_021849525.1 Chloroflexota bacterium | reverse complement strand
TGGTAAATATGCAGATTTTCTCCCCCAGGAGCAGACCATTAATCCAACTAAAAGTCTAAAACCATAAAATCATCCGCCAGGTCCACCGCGCCGGAGAAAACCTGGGCGGCTTCGGCGACCAGCGGCTGCGGATCCGCATTCCAGGTGGGATAGTGGATCAAATGCAGCTGGCGTGCCCCGGCTTCCTGGGCGATCTCCGCCGCCTGGCGGGCGGAAGAATGCCCCAGGCCAGCCCCGGCGACCTCGTGAACCAGCACATCGGCTCCCCGCCCCAGGCGGACAACTTCGGCGCAGGGCTCGGTATCGCAAGAATACGCCCACACCTTGCCGCTGGACTTGAATTCCACCCGCAATCCGATATTGGGGATCATATGGTGCACCGGCGAGGCGAAGATTTGAAATTCTTCGCAGGCCAAAACCGGCGTCATTTCCACCGCCGGCAGGGTGTTAAAATGCACCGGGTAGAAATGCGGCCAGGTATCCCAATCGTAAAACTCCATCACCTTGCGGGCGCGCTCGAGAGTGACCGCCAGGCCATACACATTCAGCTCAGCCTTGCGCCCCATCAGCCAGCTGTTCATCAACAATGACGCCACCCCGGAAACATGGTCTGGGTGAAAGTGAGTCAGGATCAGGTCGGTAACCTGCAGCGGATCAACCCCGGCCTGGGGCAGGCGCAGGAGCGGATTGTGCCCGGTATCGATCAGCACCCTGCGGGTTTCACCGCTGATCACCATGTGGGTATTTTCCTGCTGGGGGGTGGGAATGGCGCTGGAGGCGCCCAGGTAGATTAATTTCGGCATCGGTTGTAAATTCCTTATCAGCTATTATAAATCTGGATTAGCCGCCCAGAACAAGGAGGGCGAGGCGCGGGGTCACCAGGATCTCAACCAGCGCCGCCACCAGCAAAATCGGCAGGACCAGACCCATGAAGATCTTCGCCCAATCGGCCAGCGCCCTGAGCCAGGCTTCGCCAATCGTGCTGTGGTCCGCCGGTGTTACCAGGGTCGCACCCAGGCGCAGGATGGCGGCACCTGCCAGAGCTACCGCCGGGATCTCGAACAGCCCATGGGGGGCAATAAAAGCCAGCAGGAACAGTCCGGCGCTGTACCCGGCACTGGCAACACCTGCCGTCAGGTAGCCCAGCAGTACGAAGGTCAGGCCGAGCACCAGCACGCTCAGGACGCCGAAAGAAAATGACCCCAAAACGGTAGCGACCAGGATGGCGCGCAGGTTGTGCAGCCAGATCGAGCCTGCACCCAGGGAGGAGAAAAAGCCAGCCGAGCCCATTTTTTTCAGGTAGGCGGCGTCCATCCCGCCCAGGCTGAGCAGCTCTGGTGGGGGCGGGTAGATCGCCACCAGCCGGGCGCCGATAATCCCGCTCACCACGATCGCCAGTACCATCATCGCGAAGGGGATGCCCAGCTGGCGGGCCGCCGGCCAGACCTGATTGCGATACCAGGCGGCCAGACCACCCCCTGCACCCCGGAACTGTTCGACAAAGACATGCCAGCCCCAGCGCAAATTAAGGGTATCCAGGTCGCGGCCCAACAGCTCCTCGCGATTGAAGTGCGCCATTCCGGCACGTATCAGCACACCGGCAACCACAGCCAGCCCGGCTATAATCAACCACAGGCCGGAATAATTGCCCCAGAACATGACCACACTTTCGCCCTGGATGAGCAAGGCCATCGGAACGATGATAAAGGAGGACAGCAGGTTGGCCGCCCTGACGGAAGTGGTCTGGGCCGAGATCACCACTGCCCCGCTGACCATCACCACCGCCTGGACCGTGGTCATCAGGATCACCTGGACCAGCAGGACCGGCGGTGGGCGCCAGCCTACATCGAGATATACCCCGATGAGATAGACCACGATCCCCAGGTAGGAAAGCAGCAGGGGTGGAATGGTGGCTGCGGCCAGCTTACCCAGGTAGAGCTGGGTATCGGTCAGCGGCGAGCTGAGCAGCGGCTCGATGCTGTGGCGCTCCTTTTCGCCCACAAAGCTCTCCAGGGCGATTACCAGGGAGACCGAAATGGGGAAGAAGCCCACGATCATCAACAAGAACGGGATCAGGCGATCGCCGATAATGGGAGAGTTATAGCGTTCGACAAAGCCAATCACCTGCCCGGCGGTGAAGTTCATCAGCCCGGGGAAAAAGATGGTCAGGAAAAACGCCGGCAGGATGATGCGCCAGTCGCGCAGCTGGTCGTTGATCTCGCGGCGGGTAATGATCCAGGCGGCGCGCAGATTATTCAGCATCGCCTGCCTCCTGGTCATCCGCGGCCGAGATCACGCGCAAGTAAACTTCTTCCAGGCTGTGCGGCACCTCCCGCAGGCAGACGACCGGAAGCCCGGCAGCCAGCAAGCGGCGCAGCACGTCAGGATTATCCCGCTGGGGGTCGGAGGTGCGAAAGCGCAGCCAGTCCGGACCTGAAGCGGTCAGCTCGACCGCGGGCGGTAAATCAGGAGGCGCGCCATCCAATGGCCCGGCCAGGTTCAGCTCGAATTCCTGCAAGCCGAGCACACTCTGTTTGAGAGCCTCGGGCGTACCCTGGATGATGATGCGCCCGCGGCGGATGATGGCGATCTGATCGGCCAGCTCTTCGGCCTCGGCCAGGTTGTGGGTGCACAGGATGATGGCGCGCTCGGAAGAACGCAGCTCCAGAATTGCGTCCCGCACCTGGCGAGCGCTCTCAGGGTCCATGGCTGAGGACGGCTCATCCAGCAGCAGGACAGGTGGCTCGTGCAGGAGGGCGCGTGCCAGGGCCAGCTTCTGGCGCATACCCTTGGAATATTCCCCGATCCGGCGGTGGGCGTATTCCTGCATGCCGAACTGGTCGAATAGATCCTGGATGCGCTGGCGGCGGTGGGATTTGGAGAGATGATAGATCTGACCGAAAAAATCCAGGTACTCATCGCCGCGCATGCGGCTGTACAGGCCATGCTGCTCGGTCAGGACGCCCACCCGGGCGCGCACTTCTGCCGGCTGAG
>JAJZSS010000429.1 GCA_021849525.1 Chloroflexota bacterium | reverse complement strand
CCACCAGCGCCCGCAGCCCCCATTCCTGCACCATTTCGCCGGTCTTCCCGGCGGCGCCTTCCCCAAAGACGATCCGCTGCGGTCCAGCAAATTCAAAGCTGCTGGCTGTAATCTCAGGCGAGCTCATCGCTACCAGCCCTTCTCGTCCGGGAAGATATTGGTGTATTTCACCGCCTGGCGCGGCTCGGCCATCATCTCCGCCACCGTATCCCGCCAGCGGGCGTAGTGAGCAGTCGTCTTGTGGGCGGCGTTGGCTTCGACATCCGTGTACACTTCCACCAGGACGAAGCAGCCGGGGTCATCCAGTTCCTGGATCACGTCGAAGCGCCGCACCCCGGGCTCCTGCACGCTGTTCTGGGCGTTGTCCAGCGTAGCAAGCTTGAATGCTTCCACAAATTCGGGTTTAACCCGCACAAAGACATGCACGATATACATCGTTTTCCTCCAGGCTTTGAGTAAATTCAATCTATAGTATGCCACAAAGTTCTGTTGAGCAGATCGTTCGTTTTACCTCTGGCGATCTTTTCTCCCCCTCCCGGGCTGCCAGTGATCTTTTCTCTCCTCTACCTTTTTTATCATTTTCCCTGTATGATTGTTCCTGTATCATCAACCATTACCGCCCACACGGGCGTTGAACGGAGCGCACACATGGCAAATCCCCCAATCGGTCGCATTGGCGTCCTCACCAGCGGCGGCGACGCCCAGGGCATGAACGCCGCCCTGCGCGCCATCGTCCGCACCAGCATCGAGCGCGGCATCGAAGTCTATGCCATCTATGAAGGCTACTGTGGGCTGGTCGATGGGGGCGACTTGATCCGCAAGATGACCTGGGAATCGGTCGGCGGCATTTTGCATCTGGGCGGCACAATTATCGGCACAGCCCGCTCGGACGAATTTCGCACCCATGAAGGCCGCCGCACCGCTGCCCGCAACCTGCTGCAGCATGATATTGACCGCCTGATCGTCATCGGCGGGGACGGCAGCCTGACCGGGGCCAATATCTTCCGCCTGGAATGGCCTGACCTGCTCAAGGAGCTGGTCGCCGCCGGCGAGATCACCAAAAAATCTGCCGCTGCCCACCCTTCCTTGCTGATCACCGGGCTGGTCGGCTCCATTGACAACGATATGTTCGGCACCGACATGACCATCGGCGCTGATTCTGCCCTGCACCGCATCACAGAAGCCGTGGACGCCATCTCCAGCACCGCTGCCAGCCACCAGCGCACCTTCGTGGTCAAGGTCATGGGCCGCCACTGCGGCTACCTGGCGCTGATGGGCGGGCTGGCCGGCGGCGCCGACTGGGTGCTGATCCCCGAATCACCTCCGGATACTGATGACTGGGAGAAGCTGCTCATCGAGCGCCTGAAAGCCGGGCGCAAAGCCGGGCGCCGCGATTCCATCATTGTCATGGCCGAAGGCGCCCAGGACCGGCATGGCAAGTATATCGGCAGCACCCATGTCGCCGACGTCCTGGAGAAAGCCCTGGGCGAAGAAGTACGCGTCACCGTCCTGGGGCACGTCCAGCGCGGCGGCACCCCCTCGGCCTTCGATCGCAACCTGGGGACCCGCCTGGGCTACGCCGCTGTGGAGGAGGTGCTGGCTGCCACCCCGCAGTCCGAGCCCATGCTGATCGGTCTGCGCGGCAACCGCATCACCAGCTCGCCGTTGATGGAATGTGTCGAGCAGACCCTCTCGGTTACCAGTGCGGTGAATGCCCACGATTACGAGAAAGCCATGCAGCTGCGCGGCAGCAGCTTCAAAGAATCGTTTACCACCCTCAAAACCCTGCTGCGCTCGCTGCCCCACGCCCCGGCTCCCGAGCAGCGCCGCCTGCGCCTGGCAGTGATGCACGCCGGCTCCCCCGCCCCGGGAATGAACGCCGCCGTGCGCGCTGCGGTGCGCATCGGTTTGGATCGCGGGCACGTGATGCTGGGTGTGCGCAACGGCTTCGATGGCCTGGCCCGCGGCGAAGTGGAAGAAATGAACTGGATGAGCGTCAACGGCTGGGCTGCCCGCGGCGGCTCCGAGCTGGGCACCGACCGGGTTGTGCCCACCGGGAAGAACATATACCAGATCGCCCGCCAGATTGAAGAGCATGCCATCGATGGCATCCTGGTGATCGGCGGTTTCATCGGCTACGAGACGGCGTACAACCTGTACAGCGCCCGGGCGAACTACCCGGCTTTCAATATCCCCATTGTCCTGCTGCCGGCTTCGATCAACAACAACCTGCCCGGTTCCGAATTGAGCATCGGCGCCGATACCGCATTGAACAACATCACCGATGCGGTAGACAAGATCAAGGAATCCGCCGTAGCTTTGCGCCGCGTCTTCGTGGTGGAAGTGATGGGGCGGCGCTGTGGCTACCTGGCCCTGATGGGTGGGCTGGCTACCGGCGCTGAGCGAGTTTACATCCATGAGGAGGGGGTCAACCTGCATGACCTCCAGGTGGATGTCGACAATCTCAACCAGGGATTTGCGCTCGGCAAGCGCCTGGGGTTGATGATCCGCAGCGAGGACGCCAACGAGGTGTATACCACGCCTTTCATGGTCGCCCTGTTCGAAGAAGAAGGCGCCGACCTGTTCGATGTGCGCCAGGCCATCCTGGGTCACCTGCAGCAGGGCGGCAATCCATCCCCCTTCGATCGCATCCAGGCCACCCGCCTGGCGACGCGCTGCATCGATTACCTCATTGAGCAGGTCGAGACCGGCGGCAACCTGTCCGCTTTCATCGGGATCATCGGCAAGGAAATCAAATTCCATCCCGTGGAGGATTTTCCGCGCATGGCTGATATCGAAAACCAGCGCCCCAAGCAGCAGTGGTGGATGAATATTCGCCCCATCGCCCGCATTCTCGCCCAGCCGTCCCCCGCCAGGATTGAAGAGTAAAACCAGATGAGGTTGAATGGATTCTGACGTCAAACCAAATCCGCAGCCCAGATCCCGAATCTTTGGCGCTCTCGCCTTAAGCGTCCTGGTCATTTTGATGAGATC
>JAJZSS010000428.1 GCA_021849525.1 Chloroflexota bacterium | reverse complement strand
CTTGTTCCTGTTGGGTGTGGTCGGGGTGGAATGGCAGATTGCTCCCGGCGGGCCTGCCGATGGGGCAGCCTGGTCATTGTTTTACGCCATGACCGGCTTCCATGCTTTGCATGTGCTCTCGGGCGTCATCTTCCTGGCAGTTGTTTATCGCAATGGGCGCAAGGGGATGTACAGCGCCGAGCGCCACTGGCA
Source organism: Chloroflexota bacterium (assembly GCA_021849525.1). GTDB lineage: Bacteria > Chloroflexota > Anaerolineae > Anaerolineales > UBA4823 > JAJZSS01. Next base: position 2,803 of record JAJZSS010000428.1, on the reverse strand, counting down.
GGTGGAGGCCGCAGCGGTGTACTGGCATTTCGTCGATGTAGCCTGGATCTTTTTCTACCCGGCGCTGTATCTGATCGGCTCGCCAGTCATTTAGGTAAGCTTGAGCTCGCCGGCGCAGGCGCTGGGATCCGGGGGGTCTGGGTTCCAGCACAGCCTGCTCCGGCGAGGAGCGCTCTGTTTCAGGAAGTGTGACAGGTATGAAAACCAGGTTCGGCTTTTTGGGGGTTGGGATCGTTGTTGGGATAGCATTAATGCTGGTGGGGTGGCAAATTGTCCAACGATCCTATCGCTACCAGGGCTCTTTAATTGATCCGCCGCTGGCGGCGCCTGATTTTGCTTTGAATGACCAGTCGGGCAGCTCCTTTCGGCTCTCCGAGCAGCGCGGCAAAATCGTGCTGATCTTCTTCGGCTACACCAATTGCCCGGATGTCTGCCCGCTCACCATGGCGAATTACCGCCAGATCAAATCCGAGCTGGGCGTACAGGCGGACCAGGTTGAATTCGTCCTGATCACCATCGACCCGGAGCGGGATACCCCGGAACGCCTTCAGGGGTATGTCAGCTCTTTTGACCCCCGGTTTATTGGCCTGAGCGGCAGCCTCGAAGAAATGCAGAAGGTTTGGGAAAGCTTCGGTGTGTACCGGGCAAAAGTCGAGACCGGCAGCGCCAGCGGTTACACCATGGACCATTCTGCCCGGATGTACCTGATCGACCCCTCCGGCAACTGGCGCCTGACCTATCCTTATGGTTTTGAAAATGAAAAAATCGTCGCCGATCTGCAGCATATGCTGCGCGAGGCGAACTAAGTGATGAAAAAGACCAATCCGCTCCGCCCATATCTGATCCGCCTGGGATTGATCCTGGTCTTATCGGCAATTTTTGTGGGGATATTCAACGAGGCCGTCTTCTTACTCCAGAAAGACCAGCATGACCGCGCCCCCCAGACCATCGAGCTGGTGATCCCGGCCGGGACGGCCGAGCGTGTGGCAGCCGGTGAGGATGACCCGGCGATCCCGGCTGAAATGGTCTTTGTGATGGGTGATACCTTACTGGTGCGCAACGAGGATACCACCAGCCACCAGCTGGGGCCGGTGTGGGTGCCCGCGGGGGCGACAGCCAGCCTGGCAATGGGTGAGCCTGCCAAGCTGGCGTATTCCTGCTCGTTTTCTACCAACCGCTATCTGAACCTGGATATCCGCCAGCCGACTACCCTGAACACGCGCCTGACCGCGCTGCTCCTGGCAACACCGACCATGACCGCCCTGATCTTTATCTACAGCCTGCTGGTTTTCCCGGTGGGAGGCAAGCAGCCCAGGCAGGAAGCGAAAGCAGCCTCACCGAAAGAGGGCGAGGCATGATCCTGAAGCTGTTCAGCCGGCGCTGGTTTCTCACTACCCTGCTGGTGTTGGTTGGGGTGGGAGTGCTGGCGCGCCTGGGAATCTGGCAGCTGGACCGGCTGGAAGCGCGGCGGGCGTTCAACGCCCGTGTTTCCACCCAGGAAGCCGCCCCAATACTGGTCCTAAACTCAACCTCCTTGGGCGACCCCGGGCAGATGGAAAGCCTGAAAGGCATGGAATATCGGGCGGTCACCGTCCAGGGTGAGTATGATTTCAGCCACCAGGTCGCACTGCGCAACCAGTCCTGGGGGAATGAGTGGGGGGTGCATTTACTGACCCCACTGCAGATCGCCGGCAGCGAGCAGAGTATCCTGGTGGATCGTGGCTGGATCCCGGCGGAGGCGTTTAAATCTGGGGATTGGTCTGCATACGATGAGCCGGGTGAGGTGACGGTGCATGGCATCGTCCGTGCCTCGCAGAGCAAACCTGATTTTGGAAAGAAAAACGATCCAGAAGGGGTTCTGCAAGCCTGGAATTTCGCCAATGTGGAGCGGATTCAGGCTCAAACCCCTTATGGGCTGCTGCCGGTCTATATCCAGCAAGCCCCCGACCCCGCCTGGACCAGCCTGCCTTACCGCAGTCTGCCTGAAGTGGAATTGACCGAAGGCCCGCATATGGGCTACGCCCTGCAGTGGTTCTCATTCGCCGCCCTCCTGGGTGTCGGCTATCCTTTCTTTATCCGCAAACAATCTGGAGCAAAGCATGCGCAACCGTAATCTACTGGATCGCCTGGGAAGCAATCTCCACCATCTGGCGCTGGCTGCCAGCCTGCTGATCTTCCTGGTGATAGTCCTGGGTGGGATCACTCGCGCCAGTGAGGCCGGCACGGCTTGCGCTGGCTGGCCTCTGTGTGGGGGCGAGCTGACCCCACCGGTAGATGCCATGGGCCGCCTGGCTTACGTTCACCGCCTGCTGGCAGGCCTGGGAGGGGGGTTATTATTCCTGGCTGCAGGCATATCAGTTTTACGCCGGCGCAGCGAGCGCCTGATCATCCTGCCGTTGACTGGCGCAGCGTTCTTGATGGGCGTACAAATCCTTGCAGGGCGCCTCCTGACCTTATCCACCTCGCCTGCGGTTGTCACGGCGCTGCACCTGGGGTTCTCGCTGCTCATTCTGGGTCTGACGACAGCGGCCACAGCCGCGGCTTATGCTCGGGCGCTCACCGGCCAGATCTCGCTCCGGCTGCGCCTCAACAGCCCATTCAGCCGGCTGGCTTTATTTACTCTGGTCACTGTCCTGCTGATGCTGGTCAGTGGGGCGGTGGTGGCGGCCAGTGGTGCAACTACGGCGTGCCCGGACTGGCCATTGTGCGGCGGCAGCCTGCTGGCGGATCCGGCGGGCTGGATGAATATGCTCCACCGCTCGCTGGTAGCTCTTTCCGGGCTGCTTATGGCGGGCTTGCTCGT
>JAJZSS010000427.1 GCA_021849525.1 Chloroflexota bacterium | reverse complement strand
GGTGACATTGTTCCCCAGGCTGGTGAAGACCCAGTAAGCCAGGAAATCACCAGCCACTCCCATTGCCACGCCCAGCCAGCGCATCCAATCGGGCAGGTCGATCCGCGACCAGTCCAGCCAGGCGGGTTGGATTTAAGCAAACACAGAGAGCCAAAAGATGATCCCACCCAGGCGTAAGGCGAGCATTATGGGCAGGCCTTCCTCCTTGAGCGTGATTTTTTCTCCACCCTCTCGGTCCGCTTTACGGCGGTGGTAGATGGAAATGGAGGCGGCAGCAGCGAAGATGACGATCGCCAGGATTTGAAAGATGGTATCGTTCATGGAATGCTCCTCAACCAGTATGTAGATTGAGACACTAAACCCGGATAATGTGATCATTACCAAATATATGGTGACTCAAGATATTTATTTAGGGTTATCTAAATTATATAGAAACACTCCGATTTTTCAATAACTATTTGAAATGATTGAAGAAGAGTGGGAAGTTAACCAAAAAACCGCCCGAAAGCGGTTTCTCAAGCTGAGCCATCTGTCGGGGCGCTGGGATTTGAACCCAGGGCCTCTTGCACCCCATGCAAGCGCGCTAGCCGGACTGCGCCACGCCCCGATACTGATCGTTTGGTCGAGCGGCGAACATTATAGTCCAGTTTGGTTGTTCTGGCAATCCCTTAATCGATTTGGGTTCAACCGGTTCTAGGTTGACTGGTCTGCCTCCTGTGAATTTTGAGACCGAGCCATTATAATCGCAGGGTTGCTTCGGAGGCTGGCTTGATTCAGATTGGAGTGAAACGCTATTTTCTGGGAATTATTTTGATCCTCACGAGTGTCCTGGCGGGTTGTTCACCCAGCCTGCCAACCTCGCAGCCGGATCCAGTGATGTTGACCCAACCGGCACAGGAGATGGAGTTATTTCCCACTGCGGCGCCCGGGTTGCAAACCTCTCCCACTGCCAGCCTGCCGGCCCTTACGGTTCCTCCGACCGGAACTTCTCCTGCGCCGATGGCGCCACCTCTGGCATTCGCGATCTGCACACCGATACAGGATCACCCCTTAGACCAGCTGCGCCTGATCGTCTCCGATCCCTACCGCCCGCCGAAGGGAAAGAGCGATGCCCGCCACCATGGAGTGGACTTCTCCTATTATCGCTATGGGGATCGGGATACGATCCAGGGCGTGGGGGTGCAGGCAGTTCTGCCGGGGAAGGTGGCAGCGGCGCTGGTGGATTCCTATCCTTTCGGAAACCTGGTGATGATCGAGACGGAGGTTGAACTGCTGCCGGTGGACCTGAGTGAGCGGCTGGGTGCTCAGCCAGGTGAATCGCTCTACTTGCTGTATGCTCACATGGAGGGGGCGCCGCTTATGCGCATAGGCGACCAAACAGATGCCTGCCAGCTTTTTGGCGCGGTAGGGAAAAGCGGGAATGCTGTCGAGCCCCACCTGCACCTCGAGACGCGTCTGGGGCCAGCGGGCACGGTTTTTAGCGCCATGGGTGAGTATTTTGCCGGTGCCAGTGAGGCCGAGAGGGCTGCTTATCGTCTCTGGCGCACCAGTGGAGTTTACCGCCACCTTGATCCAATGCTGCTGCTCAATTATGCGCTGGAGAATTAACCGGTATTTCAGTCTTCAGGGATTGTTTTTAGAGGATGACCTTGCTCAATGCTGAAATAGCGACAGTTCATTTTGTAGAAAAAAGCTTCCTTTTCATACTGCAGGCCCAGCTTTGCCAGCACCCGCTGCGAAGCGTGGTTCCCCGGGGCGGTAATCCCCACAATCCGTTTCATCCCCAGTTTTTGGAAGCCATACCACAGGCAGGCTCGCCCGGCTTCGGTCGCCAGGCCCTGCCCCCAGTAGGGTTTGCGGAAACCGTATGCCAGCTCCACTTCCGGGCCATCTTCCAGGTGCACCAGGCCGCAGTAGCCGATCATCTGCCGCTCGGGTTTATGCAGCGCCGCCCAGAACCCGTGCCCGTGCTTTTTCCAGTGCTCCAGCCAGCGCGCCAGGGCCACATTGACCCGGTCGCGCGAGATCGGCGCGCCAGCCGGCAAATAGTGCATCACATCCGGGTCGGAGAAGATCTCAGCCAGGCTCTCCAGGTCGCCCGCTTCAATGGGGCGTAAGAACAGGCGCTCCGTCTCCATTTGGGACACGGCGTCCTAGCTTCTGATCTTGCCGCGCCGGGCTTTGGGGCGGGGCGCTGCCACGCCGCGGTAGCTGGGCACGGTAATTGGGAACACTTTAACCAGGCGTGTATCCCCCAGGCGGCTGCGCAGGCGTTCGTCCATCTCGTTGGGGAAGCTGGCGGTGGTGATCACGGTGGGCAGCTCGGCATTGTAACGATAATTAAAGAGCTGATAGAGTTTCTCCCGCGCCCAGGGGCTGCTGGTCTGGGTGCCCAGGTCGTCCAATACCAGCAGAGGTGTGGTGCGAACTTCTTCAAAGCGCCGGTCCAGGCTGACCGTGCTGCTGGGGCTGAAGGTGGCGCGCAGGTGGTCTAGCAGGTCTGGTACGACCATAAACACAGGACGGTAGCTGACCTCGGCGCGGAAATTTGCAATGGCTGCCGCCAGGTGAGTTTTCCCGCAGCCAAACGGACCCATCAAGACCAACCAACCTTGGGGTTTGTCGGCAAAAGCCCTCGCGGCGTCAAACGCTTCCTTCAGGCTGCGTAAATCGCCGGCCTCCAGGTCTTCGTGCTCGCGCAGGTCGAAGCTGGAGAAGGTGAAGCGTCCCATCAGCCCAAGCGATGATAACTCGTGGTGACCGGTATCACTGGCGGGGCGGCGGAAATCCTGTGCCAGGATGCGTACCTGAGTGACCAGCTCCGGGTCTTCCAGGCGGGAGCGGATGCGCCCTTCGATCTCATCAATGGATAGATTGGTGGTGACCACCAGGGGCAGCCGGTTGATATAACGATAGTTAAGCAGCTGGAAAAGCTTCTCCTGGGCCCAGGGCGTGGCGTTCTGGGTGCCGAAATCATCCAGGATCAGCAGAGGGGAA
>JAJZSS010000426.1 GCA_021849525.1 Chloroflexota bacterium | reverse complement strand
CAGATCGCCGCCACCAGGTAATACCACAGCCGGGTGCTCCCGCCGAGCATGCCGCCTACCAGGCTGGCAGCAATCCCGAGCAGCATGAAGGTGAGCGCCAGCCCCAGGGCAAAAGCCATCGACAGGCTGAACGAGCGCCAGCGTGTGCGCGCGGCAGAGCCGCCAACAAACCCCATGATCAGGGGGATCGTGGCAACATTGCACGGACCGATACTGGTTACGATTCCGCCCAGGAAAGTGAGCAGCACTGCGGTCAAAGATACTTCTTGCAGGATGGTCAGATCGAAATTCATGTTATTGCCCTGAGCTGATCACTTGCAGCGCTTCACGCAGTTTGTCTGCCTGCATCACGCCCACCACCCTCCGCCGGTCGCCAGAGCGATCATGGAACATCTGGGTCGGTATGGCCATGAGTCCAACATTGCGTACCAGGGCCTGGTTTTGGGGATCATAGACATTGACATCCACCAGTACGACCTCATCCTGGAATTCGGGGTAAACCTGGGCAACCACCGCCATCATATCCAGGCAGGATTGGCAGTTATCCGAATGGTAAAACGCAAATACCGGTTTTCCATCTGCGAGGGCCTCGTTCAACTGTTCCTGCGGGGAATTTTCGGTCGACTGAGCACTCGTGCTCCCGTCTTTAAGAAATAGAATGCCTGCCAGGATGATCAGAAACCCTGCCAGGATCAGGGCTTTGGGTAGATATTGAGTTGATTTTCTGCGCTTTTTTTCCATGCTTTTCTCTTTTTGAAACCCGTCTGGTTTTTTTTATTTTCTGCTCACGGCAGAAACAGTTATCTTTTTCAACCTGTACAGATTAATTCCGCATCGAACCTCGATTCTGGCGTCTCAATCGTACAGGTATAGGCTGCTGAGTAATGCAGACCTGCCTCAAAAAAGGTAATTTCTGCGTTATATACCTGCTGGTTCCAATAGATTTGCAGATAATGGACTCGATCGCCAGGAATTACTAAAATCGTCTCAGATACTTTTTTCTGCGCGGCGTCAAATATTTGCTGATAAGCTTGTTCGATCGCCTGGATCAGTCTGGATTTTTGTTCGCCGGACAGGACCAGGCTCTCGCCGCTTTGGACTGCGCTGGCCGTGTCAGAGACGGTTATCGTCCGCATCACCTCGGCTTCTTCTGCCAGGGAGCGGCGCATCGGCTCTCTGGTATTACAGTTATGGATCTGGATAGTTGTTTCAGCCCTGGGACTTTTACTTTCAGTCGGGGCTGCCATGCTTACCCGGGTGGAGGGCTTGCTGCAGCCAACCAGGACCAGGCCAGCAAATATAACCAGAAACACCTTGCGCATTTCTCGATACATTTTTTATCCGGCTGTTACTGTAATTTGATCCATTGCGCCAGCTGTTGTAGGATCAGCCAGTGATGAGAATGAAAGCCCGCTGGACAGCCAGCAGCACCAGGGCCAGGGCAAAGAGGCGGGTTAATGTCAACGACTTGACGCGTTTGGTCATAAACCGGGCGCCCAGCTGGGCGCCGATCACGGCTGCAATCGAGGTCAAAATGAGCATTAACCAGTCAAACTGCGCGCTGGGTAAATGCGTAATAAAAGCCGAAAAAGATGGCAGCGTTACGATCACGCTGTTGGTTGCGGCTGCCAGGCGGGCGGTATAGCCCAGCAGTACCAGGGTAGGCATCATCAGGAAGCCTGGGCCCACCCCCAGCAGCCCGGCAAAGACGCCAATCACGGCGCTGAGTACCCCACCTTTCACCCGAGTCTGATCGGTGATATGCGGCGCCTGGCTGTCATCCTGTTTGGGTGGAAACGCCATCCGGTAAGCCAGGAAAAGCAGCACGCCAACATAGATCCACCACAGGACAGTCGTTGGCACGTACTGCAGCAGCCATACCCCGATCGGTGCCACGATGGTGGTAATTATCAAAAGTGGAATGGCGGTCCGCCAATCGACCATTTTGGCCCGGGCAAACGCAATCGCCCCGGAGATCGCCGTCAGCCCGTTAAGCCACAGCGACCAGGGCATAATCACATGTTTTAGCTCAAAATCGAACAGTCCCAGGACCGGGGTGGCGATGAATGCAACCCCTAAACCCATCATTCCCGCGACAAAAGAAAGCCCGAACAAGAGCAGGGTGATCAGTGCGTATATCATATTGTTATTCCTGGCGTGGCAGCCACCCCGGAGGAAGCAGCTGCCATGCCTGTTACCAATAAGCCGATGAGTTAAGCGAGTGCGCTCGTCACCCAGCTGGTTACTTCCGCCGGCGAAGGGATGCGCCCGTAGGACACGACCTTGTCATTGATCACCAATCCCGGCGTGGACAGGATATCGTAGGACATGATGTCGTTGTAATCCGTGACTTTGATCACCTGGGCTTCGACCGCCAGGTCAGACACAACTTTATTCGCAATTTGCTCCAGGCGTTTGCAGTTGGCGCAGCCAGGACCTAAAACTTTAATTGTTAACATCGAAACCTCCACAGTGATTGATTTGTTTTGTGCAATTTCACAGAAATTAATCTGTCGATGCTGATTGCGGCAGGATGGTTTTCTTAGCCACCCGCTTGTTGACCAGGTACAGGATGATCCCTAACCCTCCCAGGAAGACGCCCAGGTACAGGGCAATCAGCCACAGGCTGGCGCCGTCCACCCACGTTCCGTAGATCAAACCAGCCAGGGTGCTGAACAGCGCCACCCAGCCCACGTAGGTCCAGGTCTTTTTGCGCCCGATGATCGCCGAGATGATCAGGATGCTCTGCAGGCTCAGCTCCGGGTCCGCCATCAGGTACGCCAGCAGCGGGCCGCGGTGCATCCCCAGGCTGAGGAACATTTTGGCGATCGGCACTTCCACCAGGGTGGGGAAGTACATGAACACTCCGAACAGGACCCCTGCCATATTCCCCAGCAGGGTATTGCTGCCTGCCAGGGTCTCGATCCATTCCGGCTTGATGATCACCCGGATCATGCCCACCGCGAACACGCCCACCACCAGCAGCGGGAAGATCTGCT
>JAJZSS010000425.1 GCA_021849525.1 Chloroflexota bacterium | reverse complement strand
GATTGGTTGGGACGGAGTCCTGCGGAGCTGGTTCTTGGGGCTGAGGGGAGAAACCGAGTTTTCAAGAAAAAACTCGGTTTGCGGTGATGAGAATGGTTGAGAAGTAGATAAATAAGGTATATTATATCCGCTATACTCAACCTTTCAACCCATAAACAGGAGTGACCATGCAATCGCGCTTGAACCCTTACATTTCGTTTCTGGATAATACGCGCCAGGCGATGGAGTTTTACCAGTCGGTTTATGGCGGCAAGCTGACGATGAATACTTTCGCGGAATTTCATGCGTCAGAAGACCCGGCCGAGGGGAATAAGATCATGCACGCCATGCTGGAAGCTGACAATGGGATCGTTTTCATGGCCTCGGACACGCCGAATGGGATGGCGTACCGGCCGGGGAGCAGTATCAGCATGTCGCTGAGCGGGGAAAACGAGGCGGAGCTGCGGGGCTATTTCGAGAAGCTGGCGAGCGGGGGAATGGTGGGCATGCCGCTGGAGAAGGCGCCGTGGGGCGATACGTTCGGGATGCTGACGGACAAGTTTGGGATCAACTGGATGGTGAATATCACCGGACAGCCAGGGATGTAGCGCGTCGTCCGCAGAAAACGCAGACAGGCGCGAAGAGAGCGGTAGAAGCTTGGTCAGACCGTACAGGTTTTAAGGCAGTCTCAGGGGGCGAGCGTCTGGCGCGGGATGGCGATACGGATGAGCTAAGGTTATACGGAAACCTGTACGGTCGTCAGCGCACAAGCAGACCGTACAGGTTTTAAGGCAGTCTCAGGGGGCGAGCGCCTGGCGCGGGATGGCGATACGGATGAGCTAAGGTTATACGGAAACCTGTACGGTCGTCAAAGAGCCCGCCTTCCCGGCGGGCTCTTTTTGATCAGTTGTGCGGCGTACGGAGTAAAACGCCAGGTTTTACTTCGCCGGGCGAACCTGGATTTGCATGAAGTTGCCCTGAGCGCTGAAGCTCTTAATCCGGATCTGGGTGCCGGTGACCGGCACGATTACGCTGCCCTGCGGGTTCAAGGGATCGTAGTACGAATTGCGATCATCGAAGATCGGGACGCCGGGCAGGCTGGGATGCTCAGATGGCTGGCTGCGGTAGTGCAGGGTGAGGGGATCGGTGGGAGCCAGGGTAAAGGTGGAGTCATAAGTTTGCATCCGGTTGCGCCAGACGCCGCCATCGGCCCGGATCATGGCCGTGGGATGGGCATCGATGGGCAGGAGCAGGCCCTGACCCGGATGCTGGCGGGTGTTGTTATTGCGCTGGGAGGTGTCCCAGTAATGGATCAGCAGCCCGTCCTGGTAGGGTAAATGTTCGACCCAGTCGCCCAGGAGCGGGTTATCCAGGAAGCCGAAGTTGTAGGGCCCGAACTGCAGGTTTTTATCGTAGCCCCAATAGGCGCGATATTCAGCCACGTAGTAGTGGGCAAAATTCTGGACTTCCTGGCCGCTGGTGATCCGAAAGCCGGCAAAGGTCCAGCCCGCGTCCGTTTCGGCGCCATCGACTGCCTGTCCGGTAATGTTGATCTCATCGACCATGAAGCCAAACCCACCGGTATTGGAGTCGGTCCAATAACGGAAGCCCAGCAGCACATCGCCCTCAGGCAGGCTGGCAGTCAGGTCGTACCAGTTATTGCTGGTGGCGCTGCCGGTAATCCCGAAGCCAAAATTCTGGCCGTTGGGATCGGTGGTGGTGGAGCGGTTGGTCTCGATGGGTGTCCAGGTTGCGCCGCCATCGGTGGAGTACACCAGGTAGGCGTAATCCCAATTGGATTCGATCTGGTAGCGCACTCTGGCAGACAGGGTGGCCCCGGCGGGCAGGGAGAAAGCCTTGTACATGAAGTTGTCGAGGTTATCCCCCGAGCCGCTGTAGTAGTAATTGGCGCCGTATCTGGGCGTGCCGATATTAACGGTAACGGGCTTATCGGGCAGCACCACAAACAGACCCTGGGCCTGGCGAGTGTTCGTCTCCATCGGGCCCAGCTTGTGGTCAGAATATTGACCGGCATAAGCCACATCGTAATTCAGCCAGCCGAGCCGGAATTTCTCCCAGGCGCCCATGTGGCTGGGGGCGTTGCCGATGGTATCCTGGCCGGTGTCCACCCAGGAACCGGAGGACATCAACGTCCAGAAGCCAGTGCCATTCTCGCCGCCGGAGGTGTCGTAAAGGTCGGGGAGACCCAGATCGTGCCCATACTCATGGGCAAAGACACCCACGCCGCCGTTTTCGGGCTGGATGGTGTACTTGCCCACCCAGTAATTGCTGTCGCCGATGCGGACGCCGCCATCCAGGTTGAAGTCCGGGCCCTGTCCATCGGGACCGGCGCCATTCGAGAAGGCATACCAGCTGTGGCTCCAGATGGCATAGTCGTCGCAGGCCGGCGAGCAGGATTCATTCCCCACGCCGGCATGAACCGACTGGAAGGTATCGATGTAGCCATCCGGCTCATCGAAATTACCATTGCCATTGTAATCGTAGCGATCCCAGACATCGAACTGGCTCAGGTAGGCGTTGATATCATCCATGGACATTCCGGCTGCGACCTGCTGGGCAAACCAGCCGTCGATCGTCTCGTCCAGGAAATACCAGACCTGGTTGCCGCCCAATGGGCTGTTGAAGTCGTCGTCGTAGCTGGCAGCCGGACCAGAGACCCTGATCCATTCGGTCACATCGCCGTGAACGGTGTAGCGATTGGAGGACTGCTCGATGTAAAAGTTGCGCATCGAGTTTGCGCCCGGTGATTCATCGAAGAGCAGATCCATATAGTAATCCCGGCTGAAATCCGGGACCCAGATGGTGGTGTTGTCAACCGTCCGGTCGGGCTCTGGCATGGTGTTGTATGCCAGATCAGGGAAATCACCCAGCACGGTCCACAGGGCGCCTTCGCCGGTGCGCTCCAATTGGACGAACTGGCCGCGGGCGACTTCATGGGTGCGGCCGAACGCTTTCCCGTTCAGTTTGGCTTCCAGGGCCTGCTCTTTGAGCTCGAGCTGGAGGAGA
>JAJZSS010000424.1 GCA_021849525.1 Chloroflexota bacterium | reverse complement strand
GTCTGCATCATTTACACGTTATCTGCACGCGCAATACGGCGCATCTGGACTGGATCGCCTAATGGAAAGTTATCGAGATGGATTGGATTGCAAGCGTGGCGTAGAGGTGGCTTTAGGCAGCACCCTGAAGCAGCTTGAGCGCCAGTGGCGGGTGAATGTATTGAACGAAAATCGCACCGGCGTTGCTGCTCAGAACCTGCTCCCCTGGCTGGTGCTGGCTTTTGTGGCGCTGGCAGCTCCGCTTGGTTTGGCGCTTGGCCGGTTGCTGCGCAAGTGAGCTCAATCCACTTCTCCTCAGGCAGATAACAAAAGGTAAGTTCTATGGAAGGAAAAGTCAACGCCCGCCTGCATGCTGTGGTCGAAGGTACTGTCCAGGGGGTAGGATTCCGCTACTTCGTCCAGGATACTGCCAACCTGCTGGGCGTGAGCGGTTGGGTACGCAATCGCTGGGATGGGACGGTGGAGGTTCTGGCCGAGGGCGAACGCAGCCGGCTCGAGCAATTATTAACCGCCCTGCGTCGTGGACCGCGCTCGGCGCATGTCATGGGGGTTAACTTTACCTGGCAGGAATATAACGGGGAATTTACGGGCTTTCGGGTAAAACAGACAGGGTAATCAATCTACCCAAAACCTAATCCTCTCTCTTTTAAAGAAACAAACCGCCCTCGCCCGATCACCACATGATCGAGTACGTCCACATCCAGCAGCTTGCCGGCCTGGACAATGGCGCGCGTGATGGCGATATCGTCCGGGCTGGGGGATGGATCACCGCTGGGGTGGTTGTGGGCAACAATGATTGCTGCAGCATTGCGCCGGATAGCGGCTTTGAACAGCTCGCCCACCCGCACCTGGGAGCTGTTCAACGAGCCGTGGTAGACCTCTTCGATATGCAGCACTCGATTGCGCGTGTCCAGCAGGAGGACGCGTAAATGCTCCTGCTCCAGGGCGCTCATCTCGTACATCAACAGGTCGGCGGCATCCTGGGGACTGTGGATGCTGGGGCGCTCTTCGGGCGATTCGAGGGTCAGGCGGCGGCCCAGCTCGATGGCGGCTTTGATCTGCGAGGCTTTGGCGGCACCCAGCCCATGTTGGCTGCAAACTTCTTCGAAATCCGCCCGGTGCAGGCCAGAAAGACCCCCAAAATGCTGCAAGAGGCGCTGGCCTACCTGCACAGCGTTCTCTCCGGGTACGCCGACCCGCAGCAAGATGGCGATCAACTCAGCGTTAGAGAGGGATTGGGCACCCAGGCGCGCCAGCCTTTCGCGTGGGCGCTCGTTCTCTTCCAGGTCTTGAATGCGGTAAGCGGCAAGCGTGGTTTCTTTCATGTGCAATTCACCTTGATTAAATATTCCATACAACGGCAAGGGATTGGTTGCTGGTGAGTCTTTTATACAACAGCCAGGCAAAATGGGCAAGGAATCTTTCAAATATGCACATTTTGCCCACCCCAGCCTGATAATTCATCCGTGCTATAATCACAGCCAACGGAGAGCAAAATGAGCCTAGATCCAACTTCCATGAGCAATATTTTTCTCATCCTCACAGCCTGGAGCGGGGCATTCCTGGCAGCATTATGGCTGAGCTTGATCATCTGGACATTCCGGGACATCCGCTTGCGGGCGCGCGACCCGCTGGCGCGGATTCTAGCAGTGCTGGTGGTCGCCATTTTGTTCATCCCCGGGCTGCTGGTCTACCTGATCCTGCGCCCACCGCGCACACTTGAAGAGGATTACCAGCACACCCTGGAAGAAGAAGCCTTGCTGCAATCGATTGAGGATATTGCCCTGTGCCCAGGCTGCGGGCGGCGGGTGAAAGACCAGTGGATGGTCTGCCCGAATTGCCATACCCGCCTGAAGAAGCCCTGCCATCACTGCGGCAAGCTGATGGACTTGCCCTGGAACTTATGCCCTCACTGCGGGACACCTGCCCCTGGTATGCGGCGCGAGGGTATGACACTGGACGAGGCTTTACGCCCGCTGCCTGTGGAAGAAATCGAAGAGGAAATCACACCCTCCATGGACGAGGCTGAGCCAGAAGAAGAGCCTCTTCCCGATTACAGCACTGAGGCAGATGCTGACAGCCTGGCGGAATAAAAAACCCACCTGAACAAAAACAGGGTGCACCCAGACGGATGCACCCTGTTTTTGTTTTACTTTATCCTGTTTTAGCGCCGGATTGCGCTCCAACCGGCGTATTGGGCAGTATCGCCCAGCTCTTCCTCAATCCGCAGGAGCTGGTTGTACTTGGCAACGCGGTCAGAGCGAGCCGGGGCGCCAGTTTTAATCTGGCCCATGTTCAGGGCGACTGCCAGGTCTGCAATCGTGGAGTCTTCGGTCTCGCCCGAGCGGTGCGAAGTCACAGCCCGCCAGCCAGCACGGTGGCAGGTTTCTACTGCTTCGATGGTTTCGGTCAGGCTGCCGATCTGGTTGAGCTTCACCAGCAAGGCATTGGCAGCTTTCTCGCGGATGCCGCGGCGGACGCGCTCAGGATTGGTCACCAGCAGGTCATCTCCCACGATCTGCAGGCGGTCGCCCATCTCACTCACCATCAGCTTCCAGCCTTCCCAGTCGTCCTGAGCCAGGCCGTCTTCGATGGAAACAATCGGGTACTGGTCCACCCAGGACTTCCAGAAAGCGACCATTTCTTCGCCGCTCAGCTCGCGGCCTTCTTTGCGCAGGATGTATTTCTTCTTGTCCTCATCGTACAACTCGGAGGCTGCCGGGTCGAGAGCGATGCAAACCTGCTCGCCGGGTTTGTAGCCAGCTTTGGTGATGGCTTCCAAAATCACTTCGACGGCTTCGGAGTTGGCTTTCAGGGCTGGGGCATACCCGCCTTCGTCGCCAACCAGGGTCGCATAACCGCGGCTCTTCAACACGCTCTTGAGGGCGTGATAAATCTCAGCGCCCCAGCGCAGGCCTTCCGCGAAGGACTCGGCGCCGAAGGGCATGACCATGAACTCCTGCGCGTCGGTCGACTGCCAGGCGGTATGCGCGCCGCCGTTGAGGATGTTCATCATCGGG
>JAJZSS010000423.1 GCA_021849525.1 Chloroflexota bacterium | reverse complement strand
AGGATCGACATGCTGCCCTGGTCGGCGGCGCGCAGGCCCTCCAGGCATTCCAGGGTGCTGGTCTTGCCTGCCCCGTTTGGGCCCAGCAGGCCAAAGATCTCGCCCGGCTCCACCCGGAAACTGATCCCGGATACAGCCGTGAAATCTCCATAACGCTTGGTGAAATTGGTAACTTCGACAGCAGCTGGCATTTAAATTCACTCCTTACGGTCACTTATATCCAAGTGAACCCAGTATAAGCAGTGTTCCATCAGCGGTCATCACACCAAAGGATGAACGGCTGGGTGATTGCAGTGGTAAGGCAGCAATCACCCTTAAGAGTGATCTGGAAGAATGGGGTTAAATAAGCTGGTTATCGCGGGCGAGCGAGATGGCTTCCGCCCGGTTGCGGGCGTCCAGGCATTGGAAAATGTGCCGGACATGCGTCTTGACCGTATTCAATGAGATGAACAGGTGATCAGCGATCTCCTGGTTGGTCCTGCCTTCCGCCACCAGGCGCAGAACTTCGACTTCACGTTGGCTGAGCATGCCGGCTTTACGGAGCTTCTCAGCTTTACCGATGAAAACCTCGGGCGGGGGACTGCTGGCAATCTGGCTGGCCACCAGCTTGTTCAGGTACTCCCGGTGTGGGCCGGTGTAGGCACGAGCGACCACGGCGAAATCAGCTCCCAGATCGATCAGAGTGCGCTGGTAACCTTCGGCTTCCGCCAGATCGAGGGCCTGCCCAAAGGTCTGGTTCATGGCTACGTCGTCGCCCTGGCGCTCGTAGAGGATAGACTGCAGGAGCAGCACTTCCAGGACCTGACCCATCCGGCCCTGTTCTTCCAAAATACCCAGCAGGCGACCGGTAAGTCGTATAGCTTCTGCATCACGCCGGCTGGCCAGCAGTATGCGGGCCTGCATCAGCATGGCCTCTTCGGTATAAAACTCAATCGGGCCGTCCACCTGCAAGCCGCTGCCTGCCAGCCAGCTCTGAGCCCTGGCCAGCTCGCCCTGGCGCAGCGCCAGCTCAGCGCCAAAGAGGGCCGCTGATCGGGCGACCGGTCCAAATTGCTGCTCAGCTTCGATTGCAGCCAGGCTGTCGATCTCGGCCAGGGCTTTCAGCGGCTCCCCTTGCGCCTGGTACAGGCGTGCCATGCCCACATGCCCGAGCAGGGCGCTCTCCCAGCTGTTCCAGCGCCGGCCCTGGTCGAGACCCTGCTGGAGATATTCTTTGGCTGGGACCAGCTGGTTGCGCTCGTAGGCGATCAAGCCCAGGCGAGCGAAGGCAACCCCCGACATCGGGGAAAGCTGCGGGCCTGCGAGGCGAGTCAAAGCGGTTTTATTTAAGATACTTTCGGCCTGGCTCAAGCGCCCCTGGACCAGATAAACATTGCTGAGATGGGCATTAGCCATGGGCAGGAGGTGGATATTATTGGCCTGCTCGCACAGGCGCACGGATTCCTCGAGCACGGCTGCAGCGGCATTGACCTTGCCGGTAAAGGCCAGTACCAGGCCTTCGTTAAAAGCAGCAATCGAGAGAATGTCCAGGCGCTTGTTGAACAGGCTGTCACCATCATGCCCGGCAAGATACATGCGCACCTGCTGCGAATTTTCCAGGACTGCCGGCAGGTCAAAACGATTGAACGCCTGGGAGGCGCGCAGGCAGCAAATCTCCGCCAGGGCGCCGCGGATTGCGGGGGGCTGTTCAAAGCTGCCAGCACTGCCATCTGCGGCACAGCCAATCCCGCGTTCAACGGCCAGCAGGACGGTGTCGATCGGCTCAGTTTGGGCAGTCGCCAGGGACGCCCAGGCATACACCATCCCTAAAAGCGGAGATTTCTCATAAATGGCGAACGGAAGAGGCTTCAGCCAGGCGGTCAGGCTGACCAGCTCGCTGTTTTTGAACAGGCTGGTCGCATTTCGTTCGACGATCTGGACGACCAGCTCGTGAATGTCGTACGCAATCGCCAGCTCGACGGCATCGTGGATCAACCCCTGGCTTTCAAACCAGCCGGCAGCCCGCGTTACAAGGCTGTGGATCGTCTCTGGGGACTGCTCGGCGAGCAAGATGCGCCGTAAACAACTGGCAAACAGGTTGTGATAGCGATACCAGCGCCGTTCAGCATCCAGTGGGGTTAAGAACAGGTTGGCATTTGCGACCTGCTCGAGCAGCACCTGGCTGTCGGTGCGCTGGAGGCTGGCATCGCAAACCGCCGCGCCCAGGCGGGGTAGAAAACCGGCCTGGACAATAAAACTGCGCAGCTCCGGCGTCTGGCGATCCAGGACTTCCTGCGCCAGATAATCGAAGACATACTGGTGACCTTTCTGGAAGGACTCCACCAGGTTTTCGACCGTCAGCGCCCCTGGCACAGGGGCGCGTAACACCAGGGCAGCCAGCTGCAGGCCGGCAATCCAACCCTCGGTCAGCTTCTCCAGTGTACCCAGATCTTCCAACGAGAGATCCAGAGCAAAAAGCTGGTTGAAGAGGTGCTCAATCTCAGGCGTTTGGAACTGTAAATCGGCGGCAGTAAATTCGACCAGATCGCGCCGGGCTCGCAGCCGCGCCAGGGGCAGATCGGGGAACTGGCGGCTGGCGAGGACCAGATGCAGATTGGACGGCGTCCTGGCGATGAGCTCAGCCAGCTCCTCCAGGATCTCAGGCGCGCTGATCTCGTGGAGATCATCCAGCACCAGGATAAGCTCCTGCCCGGATTTTGCCAGATCATTCACCAGCTCGACCAGGACGGATTCAAAAGGCGGGGCCTGGGGTGCATTGAGCAGTGCCAGGGCTGTCTCGCCCACCCCCGGCCGGACAGACTGCAGCGAAGCGATCAAATAATCCCAGAAGCGCACGCTGGAATTATCGCGCTCGTCCAGGGAGAGCCAGGCGATCGGGTAATTTGAATCACCCAGCGCCCGCGCCAGGAGGGTGGTTTTTCCATACCCCGCCGGGGCGTTGATCAGCACCAGCTTGTAGGCCAGGGCACTGCGCAGCCGCGCCTCCAAAGCCAGACGGGGAGTTGTCTCGGGATGCGGTCTGG
>JAJZSS010000422.1 GCA_021849525.1 Chloroflexota bacterium | reverse complement strand
GACCCCATGGGAAAAGTTGCCCCGGGCTGGGTGGGCGCAGCCGAGCTGGACCAGGACATGGTCGAGAAGCTGATGATGGCGGCGTTCGGGAGCTGCACGATGTGTGGGCGCTGCGTGATCAACTGCCCGATGGGGGTGGATACCCGCCAGATCATCCGCACCGCCCGCGCCATGCTCACCGCCATGGATATGACCCCCGAAGGCCTGAAAGCCACGGTGGATGTCCACCTGGAGCAGGGCAATAACATGGGTGTCTCAGAAGAGGATTACGTCGAGACGGTCCAGTGGATGGAAGAAGAGCTCCAGGCTGAGCTGGACGATCCCGGCGTCAAGATTCCCTTCAATAAGAAGGGCGCCAGGCTGGTGTACACCTTCAACCCGCGCGAAATCAAATACTTCCCCTACCTGATCCAGGCCGCGGCCAAGATCTTCAACGCCGCCGGTGAGGACTGGACCCTGAGCACCGAAAGCTGGGACGCCACCAATTACGGCCTGTTCTCAGGCGATGACGCCGCGGCCCGCCAGATCGCCGCCAATCTCGAAGGCGCTGTCAACCACCTGGGTGCAGAGACCCTGGTGATGGCGGAGTGCGGGCACGGCTACCGCTCCCAGCGCTGGGAGGGCGAGAATTGGGCCGGGCATCGCTACCCCTTCCGGGTGATGAGTTTTGTCGAATTGCAGGCGCTGTACATCAAAGAAAAGCGCTTCAAGCTCGATCCTTCGGTCAATTCCTTGCGGGTTACCTACCACGATCCCTGCAACCAGGCCCGCTCGGGCGGCATCATTGATGAGCCGCGCTACGTCCTGCGCCATGTGTGCACCGATTTCGTCGAGATGACCCCCCACGGGGCGGAGAACTTCTGCTGCGGCGGCGGGGGCGGGATGCTCTCGATGAGCGAATTTGCCAAGGAGCGCATTGCCGCCGGCAAGACTAAAGCCGACCAGATCACTGCTACCGGGGCTAAAATTGTGGTCACCTCCTGCCACAACTGCCTGGACCAGCTGGACGAGATCCGCCGCCACTACAAGCTCCCGGTCAAGATCCAGAACCTGAGCGAGCTGACCGCCGCCGCGATCGTCTGGGAGAAGAAATAAGGATTAATGATAAGACCCTACAGGTTTCCGCAGAGCCTGGGCAGAACAGACTGCCGGCGAGTAAATGCCATCTGGCGGGCTTGAGTTATGAGAAAACCTGTAGGGTCTGGTAAGGAAAATTTGCATGCCATCTGAATTACTAGGCAAGAAAATTCTCATCGTAGTCACCAGCGGACCACAAATGCCGGAACGCTGCGTGGGACCCTTCTTCTTCGCCAGCAGCGCCGCCCGCAACAAAGCCGAGGTCAGCATGCTGTTTGCGATGAGCGGCTCGATCCTGCTCAAACAGGGCGTTGCTGAGACCATTTGCGCCAAGGAAGGCGGGCGCTCGGTGCGCGGTTTTTTGGACGATTGCCTGAAATCAGGTGTAAAATTGTACGTCTGCGCCGCCTCGTTGAAGCTCAACGACATGGTGGCCGATGATTTGATTGATGATGTTGAGAATCTGGTCGGGAGCAGCTTTATTTTCACCAAAGGGCTGGAATCCGATATGGTGCTCAATTTCTAAAATAAACTGAGCTCGAAAAATTACGGAGGTATCCAAATGTACGTAGTCGCTGTTGATACAGAGAAATGCCAGGCCTGTAGTGATTGTGTCGATAATTGCCCCAATGAGCTGATCGTGTTGACCGAAGAAAATGGCAAGCAGTATGCCATGTTCACCGGCAACCCGGACGACTGCATTGGCTGCTTGAGCTGCGAATCAGTCTGTGATGAGGGAGCCATCACGGTCACTGAGCTTTAGTTTCGCTCAGGGCCCTGCAAGCCATCCAGCCCCCGTCTCCCGGCCTGCAGGTCCACCGCAATGGCAACCATCTGGAATATCCCCCGCCTGTTAATCGCCGCCCCCCAGGGACGGAGTGGCAAGACCACTGTGTCCCTGGGAATTTGTGCAGCGTTAACCGGGCGAGGACTGGCCGTCCAGGCTTTCAAAAAAGGACCCGATTACATCGATCCTTCATGGTTGAGCGCCGCGGCAGGGCGTCCCTGCCGCACGCTCGACCCATTTTTTATGCCGGATGACGCTGCGCTGCGCCGGGCTTTGATTCTCGGTGCAGGCGGCGTCGATCTGGCGTTAATCGAAGCCAACCATGGGCTGTACGATTCCAGCACCGCCGCCCCGGATGAGCCGGACAGCGGGCAGGGTTCCAGCGCCGCCCTGGCGCGCAGTACCCATACCCCGGTGCTGCTGGTGGTCAATGCCGCTCGTATGGGCCGCTCGGCGGCCGCCCTGGTTCACGGCTGCCAGACTTTCGAGCCGGATACCCCCATTGCCGGGGTGATCCTGAATAACGTTGCCCAGGGACGCCACCAGGCCAAACTGCGCTCTGCCATCGAAAGTTACTGCGGGCTGCCGGTTCTGGGCGCCCTGCCGCGTAATTCTGAGCTGGAAATCCCCGACCGCCACCTGGGGCTCGTCCCCCAGGGAGAGAATGCTGCTCTGCACCCCGCCCTGGAAGCCTGCCGCCGGGCGGCGGAAGCCTATCTCGACCTGGATCAGATCCTGGCCATCGCCCGCTCTGCCCCACCCCTGGAACAGGCGCTGATCCCGCCGCTGCCGGGTGTTACGCTGGACCGGCCAGCCGGCAAGCCTCCCCGCATTGGAATCGCCCGCGACCGGGCATTCAGCTTCTATTACCCCGAAAACCTGGAGGCCCTCCAGGAGGCCGGGGCGGAGCTGGTCGAATTCAGCCCCCTGGAAGACTCGATCCTGCCGGATGTCGACGCCCTGGTCATCGGCGGTGGTTTCCCGGAGATGTTTCTGGACGAATTGCAGGCCAATCTGACCATGCGCCAGGCGATCCGCAACGCAGCAGCAGCCGGACTGCCGGTCTATGCCGAGTGCGGCGGTCTGATGTACCTGGCACAGCGCATCGTCTGGGTCGAGCACTCCGCTGAGATGGCCGGAGTGCTGCCGGTCACGGTCGAGCTGTGC
>JAJZSS010000421.1 GCA_021849525.1 Chloroflexota bacterium | reverse complement strand
TCTCGCGCTCGGACAGCCAGGCTGTACAGTACACGATGCTGACACTGCTGGTCAGCGTGTTTTTCAGCGGGTTTTTAATGAACCTGAATTTATTCGCTGAGCCTGTGCGCTCACTGTCCTGGGGCATCCCTACCACCTATGGCATCAACTTGCTGCGGGCGATTGCTCTGCGTGGCGGCCTCCCGGATATGACACTGCTGGGCGTTCTGGGATTAATTGGAGTGGTCTTTTTTCTCTTAGCCTGGCTGATGTTAAGGCGGTTGATTGCCAATCATTAGCCAGTAGGGTAATTCCTACCATCAGATAGAAACCCTCCCTATTGTGAACAGGGCACACTGAATCTATGATGGAAAATATCATTTTGAGAAATAGCGAGGAGGTAAGAGATCCATGTTAACTGCGAACTCGTTCCAAAAACTACTGCGACCTCTGGGACTGGCAGTCCTGATCATCAGTTTTGGACTGGCGGCTTGCAGCCCGGCGAATTTACCGGCTACCGGAGGCGAAGGAACACCCAACGCGGTGCCACCGCAGGCTGTTCTGGAGGCTGCAACCTGGCTTAGCCAGGAGCTGGGAATTTCAGTAGAGGATGTTGAGATCGTAGAATTCGAGCAAGTGGAATGGCCGGACGCCTGCCTGGGAGTACCCCAGGAAGGACAGGCATGCGCTCAGGTCATCACGCCGGGCTTCAGGGTGAGCCTGGAAGTGAACGGGCAGCAGTATGAGCTCCGCAGCGACCAGGAAGGCAAACTCATTATTCAGACACCTCAAGAGTAGCCTGAAGCTGTCGAGCAAAAGGTTTAATTCCACCTGATCCACCTGCTCGGCCCTAACAAGAGCAGGTGAATGATACCCCGGAAGCGACTTACCCCTTTATGGGAACGCTTCCGGGGTTCGATTCTGCTATACTTAGAAATAGCCAAGCATGGCAGATGTACTCGATTGGAAATGCAGAACCCTGGTTAGCAGTTCGGGAGTAGAAAAGATGTCAAGCTCTGCAATGGCTCTAACTTACGATCAAGCCATCGAGCAGGTGGGATTTGGGCGATTTCAAAAAAAGCTGATGGTGGTGTGTGGGCTGGGGTGGGCGGCTGACGCCATGGAAATTCTGCTGATCGCATTTATCCTGCCGGCAGTCGGCGAGGAATGGGGGCTCAACAATACTCAGAAAGGCTTGCTGGGAACCGCCGTTTTTGTGGGTATGCTGGCAGGGGCATGGGGGTGGGGCTGGCTCAGCGACCGGATCGGACGCAAGACTGGCTTTATCAGCACAGTGGCTATTGATTCAGTTTTTGGGCTGCTCTCGGCGTTTTCGCCTTCGTTCATCTGGCTGCTTGTCCTGCGAGCCATCACAGGGTTCGGTGTGGGAGGGACTCTGCCGGTGGATTACAGCATCTTCGCCGAGTATCTGCCGGCGAAATCCCGAGGGCGCTATCTGGTGCTGCTTGAATCATTCTGGGCGATCGGGACGATCGCAGCTGCGGGATTAGCCTGGCTGATCGTGCCCCGGCTGGGCTGGCGCTGGTTACTGGCTGTCTCGGCGCTGCCCGGGATCTTAATTTTCTTCATCCGGAGGAGCATCCCCGAATCGCCGCGCTACCTGCTGGTAAGCGGGAAAAGTGAACAGGCTCTCCAGGTGCTGCAAATGGTGGCGCGTGAAAATGGGCGCGAGCTGCAGGCAAACAAGATCCTGCCGCCGCCGCCTTCTGCCCGCGGGCAGGTACGCGAACTGTGGTCGCCGGGGCTGGTGCGCACCACTCTCACGCTATGGCTAATCTGGTTTGCGATCTCGCTGGGCTACTATGGAGTATTTACCTGGCTGCCGAGCTACTTCCGCGCCAAAGGAATGGCGCTGCTTCCGATTTACCAGAACACCTTCATCCTGGCGCTGGCGCAGCTTCCGGGATATTTCTCAGCGGCTTTCCTGGTTGAAAAACTTGGACGGCGGGTAACCCTGGGCGTCTACTTGGCTGCCAGCGGAGTGTTCACTTATTTGTTTGCCATGGCGACTTCGCTGCCACTGGTAGTGGGGATGGCAGTGTGGATGTCATTCTTCACCCTGGGAGCCTGGGGGGCGCTGTATGCTTATACACCCGAAGTGTATCCCACCACGCTGCGCGCCACGGGGATGGGTGCGGCGAGCGGATGGACGCGCATCGCCGGAGCCATCGCCCCCACACTCGGGGCAGCCTTGATGGGGGTATCGCTGGCGATCCCACTAACGGTCTATGCCATATCGTTCGTCCTGGGTGGAGTCGCAGCATTCTTGCTGCCCATGGAAACCAGCCAGGCGCCTTTGAAAGATACACTACAGGAATAATTTTTGAAAATCAACCACCTGATCGGCGAAAAGAGAATATCCTTTGAGTGCAAACAGGCATTGCCAGCTCATTGAAACGAGAATAACAACAAAACGGTTCGTAATCAGTCCATCTGAAGCACTGCAGGATGATAAAATCATTTTTCAGGTAGTAAGGATCAACCAGCAGAAACGATTGGCTAACGTCAAATGCTGATTTCATTAAATCCATCCAGCCATCCCAAATAGGAAAATCATCATGACAAATAAGATTCTGGTTACGTATGCCAGCCGGTTCGGTGCCACTGCGGGGGTGGCCGAAGCGATTGGGAAGTCCCTGGGAGAAAATGGTGTGCAGGTAGATGTGCTGCCGATGAAAGATGTCAGAGACCTGTCGTCCTACCAGGCGGTCGTGGCTGGCAGCGCGATCAACGGAGGTGCATGGCTGCCGGAAGCGATGCAGTTCGTCCAAACACACCGGACGGAGCTGGCACAGAGACCTTTTGCCGCTTTCCTGGTGTGCATGACCCTTACCATGAAAAACGCCGAGCAGTACCGCGGCCATGTAGCCACCTGGCTGGAGCCGGTGCGCAGGCTGGTACGACCGGTGAGTGAAGGCCTGTTCGCAGGGGCGCTGGATATCGCCAAAATCCCATCTTTCGGTGACCGGCTGAAATTCCGCCTGAGCGTGCTTTTCGGAGCCTGGAAAGAAGGCGACCATCGCGACTGGAAG
>JAJZSS010000420.1 GCA_021849525.1 Chloroflexota bacterium | reverse complement strand
ACAGCCCGCCGATGAAGGGCGTGTCGAAGGTCCACACCGAATGCACCAGGCCCTCCTTATCCAGCTTATGGATAGCGCTGCGCGCTTCTTCAGGTGTGAGATACTCCAGGTGCTCGCCGAAATCCGGCAGGTCGCCCACGATCGCCGCCGGGTCCAGGTTGAGCCCGTAGCAAAAGCGGGTCTGGCGCGTGCCGGTGGTCATGCTGCGGCACACGCACGGCAGGCGCACGGCGCTGGTCACCTGGTCCAGGATCTGGTCCACGTCTTCGAGGGGCACCACCTGCCCGAAGTGGTTGCGCTTCTGGTTGGCGATCACCCGGCTGGTGACCACCTCGGGCACGAAGGGCAGGCGCTGGATGGCGTCCAGCATGGGCAGCGAACGGGCGTTGCGGGCTTCAAAATCGGTGAAAAAGGCGCGGATGTGCTCTTTGCGCCCATCCTGGGAGAGCAGATCTTGCGCATAGTTTTTCTGGCTCAGATACCAGGCCTTGCCTTCGCCGTGTTCGGTGCAGAATTCACACATCAGTCGCCCATCTCGTCGTTCTCACCCATATCATCCTGGTCGTCGTCTTCTTCGCCTTCGGTTTCTTCGCGGATTTCTTCGATCACCTTGTCGAAATCTGGCAGGTTGCGCTCGTAAGTCGAGTTCAGCAGGGGAGAGGAGATCAGGAAATCGGCGGTGGCCCGGTTGCAGGCGGTGGGGATGTTGTACAGCACGGCGATCCGCAGCAAGGCTTTCACGTCCGGGTCGTGGGGCTGCGGCTCGAGCGGGTCCCAGAAGAAGATCAGCAGGTCGATCTCGCCATCGGCGATCTTCCCGCCGATCTGCATATCCCCGCCCAGCGGGCCGGAGCGGTAGCGGGTGACGGGCATCCCGGTTTTTTCGACGATCATCTTACCGGTCGTCCCCGTGGCGCATAGGTCATGCTCCTTGAGGGTCGGGATATTGTATTTCACCCACTCCAGGATGTCGTCCTTGCGGGCATCGTGGGCGACCAGGGCGATTTGTTTTTTTACCGGCAGAGAGTCGTTATTATATTCATCTGTCATGGTCGTTTGCCTTTCATTTCACAATCAACGCCGTCTGTGCCTCGCTGAGGAAGACTGCGCCGCGCTCGGTCACCAGCACATCCTCCTCCAGCCCCACAAAGCCATACCCCGGCACTGCCAGGCTGGGCTCCAGGGTGTACACCTGCCCGGCTTCCAGCGGGTAGAAGGGCGTCCCGCCGTAGCGCTCCCAGGCCGGCCCCAGCACCCCCGCCCCATCGTGGGTGAGCTGGCCCAGGTGGTGCCCGGTGGCGTGCTTAAACTCTGGATAGCCGGCCCCGGTCACGATGTCGCGGGCAATCTGGTCCACCGCCAGCCCGGTCACACCGGGCTTCATCGCCTTCAGGGCCGCCTGGATGGCGCGTACCACGGTATCGAAGCCGTGCTGCACCGGCTCGGGCGGGCGGGTCTCGCCGGGCGCCAGGTAATATGCCATGCGCTGGATATCGGCGCAGTAGCCATCCTGCTTCACCCCGAAGTCGATATGCAGCAGGTGGCCGCGCTGCAGCGTAATCTCGCTCGGCCCCACGTGCCCCACCGGCGAATCCGGTCCGGCATTCACCGTCGGGCAGCCCACCCGCTCCCAGGCGGTGGTCAGGCCCAGCGCATCGACCTGGGCGTGCATGAATTCGCCGATCTGCAGCTCGCTCATCCCCGGCTCGGCATAGGCGAAGGTTTTGGCGAAGATCTCCTCGGTGGTCCGAATTGCCCCCCGCAGGCGGCGCACCTCACCGGGCATTTTGCGCCCGCGCAGGGCGCGGATGATCTCCTCCGCCGAGACCAGGCGCTGCTCCCAGGGTGTGCCGTCGAAGAATTCCAGCAGGGTGCGGTACATGCCCACGGTCAGCCCGTCTGCCAGCACGTCGTCCTGCGAGATGTTTATAGCGATCTTGCTGGGGTTGATCCGCTCCAGGGTGTGCAGCAGTGAGCGGCTGATCGCCTCGTTGTACGGGATCACCATGGTATACGCCCCGGTGCGGCGGGCGGCTTCGGCTTCGAATGCCCCCACGATGGCGTAGCGCTCACCGGTGCGGGTCAGGATCAGGGCGCTGTGCCAGGTGAGATCCAGCCCGTAGATCAGCGGCAGCGCCGGGTCGCCCCCGGACGAAGTCTCGCGCACGAAGGTCAGCCAGCAGTCGATATTCTTCTCCTGCAGGATCTGCACCGCCTGATTGACTTTTTCCTGTACCAGTTCCGACATCCCACACCTCCTCTAAATAAATATTGTCGTTGCGAGCGCTTTTCTTCCTGTCATTGCCCTGGCCAATTATTGTCATTGCGAGCGCATTTTTCTCTGTCACTGCCTGGACCTCTTTTTATGTCATTGCGAGCGCAGCGAAGCAATCTGGCGCGAGCACCGCGGATCTTATTTCAGCAAATCCCGGATTACTTCAGTCGTTCCGGCGCAAGCCCGGCACCTGCACTCCTTCGCAATGACATCGGGAGAGGTTGTCATTGCGAGTGAAACGTTGCAATCCGGCGCCTACTCGACCCAGGATCCAGATTGCTTCAGTCGCTCCGCCGCAAGATCCACGCCTTCGCTCCTTCGCAATGACGGCCTCATAATTCAATTTCACCCTCCAGCGAGCCGGCCCGCTCGCTGAGCACCTTCACCTTCAGCTTATCGCCCGGCTTGCCCTGCACCACCCACTCGGCGCGGGCGCGGTTATCCGTGGGCGAGCTGCTTCCGGCAAAGAAACCATCCCATTTGTTGCTGCGTCCCTCCAGGTGGCCCAATTCCTGGCGCAGCTTGCCGCTGACCAGGGTATTCCCCTCTGCCAGCGCCAGCTCCACCCGCACCGGGCGGACTGCCTTGCGCTTCTTGGCCTGTTCGCTGGTCATCGTCGGCAGGAAGCCGGCGTTTTCCACCACCAGCTCAAGATGGTAGCGGCTCTCATCGAGCCTGTCCGCTTTCAGGCGCATGATCTCCAGGCGGGGCAGCATCTCGGCCAGGGCCAGGGGGTAGGGCACATTGCGGGCCGCTTCT
>JAJZSS010000419.1 GCA_021849525.1 Chloroflexota bacterium | reverse complement strand
GCTCCTGGCGGTCTGGATCGCCAACGCCGTCAGCCGCCCGCTGCGCCAGCTCACCCGGTCCGCCGAGCAGATCGCCCACATCGCGCCTGATTCCCCCGGCCTGGTCAACCGCGGCGGCGAAATTGCGCAGCTCACCCAGGCCTTTCACGCCATGAGCCGCCAGGTCTCCAGCCAGATCGCAGCCCTGGAGGCCGAGCGCAGCAAGCTTTCCGCCGTCCTGGCAGAAATCTCCGATGGTTTGCTGATCCTGGATGCGGCCGGACAGGTCCAGACGATTAACCGCGCCGCCCAGGACCTGTTCAATGTCACTGAAAACGAGGCGGCAGGCCGCTCCCTGATTGAAGTCCTGCGCCTGCATCAGGTGGTGGATCTGGCCGAAGCTGCCCGGCAAAGCGGACAGACCCAGACCACCATCCTGGAGCTGCCCGGTAGGCAGCTCACCCTGCAGGTGATTGCCATCCCGCGCCATCTGGACGATTCCGAGCCGGTTGAACCTGGCGCTTCCCCTGGGTCTGTGCCGGGAGTCTTGCTGCTCTTCCAGAATCTCACTCGCCTGCGCCGCCTGGAGACGGTCCGGCGCGATTTCATCTCCAATATCTCACACGAGCTGCGTACCCCGCTGGCTTCCCTGAAAGCCCTGACCGAAACTTTGCAAGAAGGCGCTCTGGAAGACCCTCCCGCAGCCCGCCGCTTCCTCTCCCAGATTGAAACTGAAGTCGATGCCCTGTCTCAGATGGTCACCGAGCTGCTCGAGCTGGCACGCATTGAATCCGGGCGCGTCCCCCTCCAGCTCGAACCGGTCGATCCAGCTGCCCTGCTGGAGGGCACCGTGGACCGGCTGCGCCTGCAGGCCGAACGCGCCGGGCTGCAGGTAAGCATTACCGCCGGCGACCTGCCCGCAGTCCTAGCCGATCCCGTCCGGCTGGAGCAGGTGCTGGTGAACCTGCTGCACAACGCCATCAAGTTCACCCCGGCCGGCGGCGAGATCAGACTTCACGCCGGCCGCTTCTCTGAAAATCCAGAAGTCTTCGTGCTGTTCTCCGTCCAGGATACCGGCATCGGCATCTCCTCCGCCGATCTGACCCGCATCTTTGAGCGTTTTTACAAAGCCGACCGCGCCCGTTCCAGCCGCGGCACCGGACTGGGCCTGGCGATTGCCCGCCATCTGGTCGAGGGTCATGGGGGAAAATTATGGGCCGAAAGCACCGAAGGTCGCGGAAGCACGTTTTACTTTACGGTACCGATAGCTACCTAAGGGCGCTGAGCGAAGACCCGGCGCACTTCCGGGTCGCAGACGAAGCGCTGCAGGCCGAACAATCTATAAGCCGACCAACAGTCCTTCGACAGCGTTCGCAAGAGCGGCTCACTCCGCTCAGGAAGCTTGGAGGTTGAGCGCGCTGAGCAGAGCGCTCTTTTCGCAATCGAAGCACCTCCAGATTATTTTCATAATATTAACCTTCCCTTGACATCCCGTTAAATTCCATCTGCTATGCTATGGATGGTAAAAGTAATCCATCCTTGCAGCAACCTCATGGAGGTCCCATGGAACCTGCAGTCATGCTTGTTATCTTCGCCTTCACCACCCTTGCCACGTTTAGCCTGGATACCTGGCAAAAACGTCGCAAAGGCAGCTGATCCCGCTTTTTCTTTACAGGAGTAACGGTATGCATATCTTGGTTACCAACGACGACGGCGTCTCCGCCCCCGGTCTCCTGGCCCTCGTCCAGGCCATGCGCAGCCTGGGTGAGGTCTCAATCCTCGCCCCCGATCGCAACTGGTCTGGCTCGGGTCATGTTAAGACCCTCGATCGTCCCCTGCGGATTCGCGAAGTCCAGCTGGCGGATGGAACGCCCGCCCTGGCCTCCGACGGCGCTCCTTCCGACTGCGTCGCCCTGGCTTTACTGGGTTTCTTCCCCCAAAAGATCGACCTGGTCGTCTCTGGCATCAACCCGATGGCCAACCTGGGCCACGATGTCACCTACTCCGGTACAGTCACTGCAGCCATGGAAGCCGTTATCTGGGGTGTCCCAGGCATTGCCTTCTCGCTGGATGCCCGCCAGAATCATCTCTCCAACCTGGACTACGCGCCAGCCGCCCATTATGCTCAGATAATCGTTCGCACCATCGCTTCCCACCAGCTGCCTGCCGGGATCCTCCTGAATGTGAACGTACCTCACCTGCCCCTGGAAAAAATCCGGGGACTGCGTGCCACCCGCCAGGGTTTGCGCGTCTACCGCGATCGCCTGGATCAGAGGATTGATCCCCGCGGCCAGGCCTACTTCTGGATCGGCGGTGATGCCCCCACCGGAATCGTCGAAGATGGCACAGATTTCGGCGCTTTAAATGATAGTTTTGTCTCGCTTACCCCCTTACAGCTCGATCTCACCGCCTATCCTGCCCTGCATATGCTCAAAATTTGGCACTGGCTGCCCGAAGAGTCCGGTGAATCTCAGAAACCGGCAGTATCCATGCCTTCTACCCATCCAATCCTACCTTAGTCCAGGAGAATCCCACATGAGCCTGCCCCAAATGACATCCAGTGAGCAGCGTTGGAATAGTCTTCAGGAAGGCGCTGTGCGCAGCGGCACCTCCACTGCCTACCTGCTCCTGCTCTCGGCAGTCGACCAGGGCTGGATCATTCGCCAGCCGGTGCGCAAATACCTGAATCCGATCCACCCCGAACGTCCCAGCTACCATATTTCCCTGGAGCGTAATCCCGGACGTCAGAAACGGGAGCTGGCCGTGCCGCATTCTTACGAGTTGGAGAAATACCTGGCTGAAGAACAGATTGCGATTAAAATAAGGCGATAAACGCCCACCCATTCTCCCCCCACCCCCATCTGGGCGAGGTCGCCCGCCTCTTCCTGCGCCTGGGTTTCACCGCCTTCGGCGGCCCGGCCGCGCATATCGCCATGTACCATGCCGAAGTCGTGGTACGGCGGAAATGGCTGGACGAGGCCGAATTCCTGGATCTGCTGGCCGCCACCAACCTGTTCCCCGGCCCCAACTCCAACGAAATGTGCATCCATATCGGCT
>JAJZSS010000418.1 GCA_021849525.1 Chloroflexota bacterium | reverse complement strand
CTGACTCAAATTACATTGGAATTGCTGCGCACCGAGGGTTACCGGCAGGATGTTTATGTGCGTCCTCTGGCCTACAAAGCAGATGAAGCTGTCGGCGTTCGGCTGCACGGCTTGATCGATGAGCTGTCCATTGTATCGCTGCCGTTTGATCGCTATGTCAAGAATGATACTAATGCCCACGTCACCTTTTCTTCCTGGCGGCGGGTAGATGACAATATGATCCCCGCCCGCGGTAAGATCAGTGGCGCATATGCAAATTCAGCTTTTATTAAAACCGATGCAGCCCTGGCAGGTTTCGATGAAGCCCTGGTGCTGACTCAGGAAGGACACATCTCCGAGGGCAGTGCAGAAAATATCTTCATGATGCGGGATGGCGTCCTGGTTACCCCACCGGTGACCGAAAATATCCTTGAAGGCATCACCCGGCGGACAGTGATTGAGCTGGCCAGGCGAGAGTTGGGTCTGACCGTCGTCGAGCGGCCGATTGACCGCACCGAAGTCTATCTGTGTGATGAATTCTTCCTGACCGGAACGGCAGCCCAGATCACTGCCGCAACCCGGGTGGATTATCGCAACATTGGCACAGGTGATATGGGGCCGGTTGCAGCGCGGCTGCGGGAATTATTCATTGACATTGTGCGTGGCTGCCTGCCAGCCTACCGGAACTGGAATACGCCGGTCTATCCAAAATAAGCCTGCTCGATTAAATCTGCTTAACAAGATTGCACCCTCATCTAGAAAACGATAAAAGGCTGGCTTATCAGGCCAGCCTTTTCGTTGGATTGTATTCGCGCCCGAGAGGACTGTTTAATGTTCTGCTGACAGGGTATCGATATACGCCTTAATCTGTGGGACGCCGGTCAATTTTTCAAAGAAGAAGTTGTTGACCAGGTTGATAATCTCTGCCCGGGCAGCTTCGGCCTGGGGGGAGAGCTCCGTTCCGCCCTGCTCCTGGGAGAGCAGGCTGCGCAGGCGAAGCAGCATGCGCACGATCTCAGTCTCTTTCTCGCCTTCCATCACATCGACCACTGACAGGATCAGCTTATCAGCCTGGGCGAGTAATGTCTCAACCGGAATGCTTTCCCCAGGCCGGAAGGTGTCGTCGATGGTGCGGATCAGCGACCAGACCTGGTACAGCACGGTGCTCGGCTCATCGAACAGCTCCCGCAGATAAGCAGCTTCCTGGTAGCGCCCGGTAAGGCGGAAGATATTGTACATCCGCTTGGCAGCCTTGCCGTAATTGGGCGCCTTGGTCACGTACTTGCGTACTTCGTTTTCGAGCTGGCCCACGTAATGGTCCAGGGCATTGCTATCGACGTGCTTCGCCAGCTTGGTAAAGATCGGGATCGACTCAGATTCCAGGTAAACTTCCTGAAAATACGGGTCGAGATAGCCATCCAGGGGGGTAACCGACTCGTCCGGGGCTTCCCAGGTCACGTCCAGCATATTGCTGGCGTTCACCAGCTGGTTTTCCAATGGGTCGGCGACCACCCAGTCCAGCTTACACCAACCCGGATCGCGGCTGGCTTCTTCCCAGGTCACCTGCCCGGGTGAGCCGTCCGCCAGTGAGCCCTCAATTTTTCCGACTTCGATCTCAGCCGGTGTCCAGGCAATGGGTGCGCCGGCTTTCTGGGCGCCGTGGCTGGTCTCAAGGGCCTGCGGGTACGATCCAAATTTCACTTCAATCAGCTGGTAAGTGGACCCCTTGACCGTGCTTAATGCTTTGTGACGCATGATGCGGCTGAGAATCTGGCAGGCTGCCTCGCGGGTTGGGGCTTTGATATTGACCCGCTCGAAGAAGTCGGCATCCCCGGGGTAGGTCTGGATGCGGGATTGGGCGGCCGACCCGGAGAGCGCCAGGGCGGTTTCTACCACCCCCGGCTCGTCGCTAAATTCGACCAGCTTGCCGATCTTGCGAAAATACGCCAGGCGTTCGGGGGAGAAATCCAGCAGGGTGATCCGGTGCCCGAAGACCCCATCGCGCTCGTCGTAGGCAATATCCGATTCGCCCCCGGCAGCAGAAATTGCCACCAGCCACTGCGTGGCCTCCTGCTCGTTCAGCTCCACACCCAGACGCCGTGCCGATTCGATGATCCGGTTCATTTCTTCGGCTGGATTGACTTCAGCAGCACCCATGATTTCCTCCTGAATTATTGAGACAAATTCGATTCTTGAAAATCAGACCGGTGGATTTCTTGCAGGTTGCCCTGGATCTCCCGCAAGATACCCTCGAAAATATCTGCCTGGGCGATGGCGTCATCCAGAGCGTTGTGTGTCAACTTGGAACCATCGTGATAGCGGGCATGCAGATAGACACCCGAAGTTTCCTGCCAGGATTTTCCGGTGGCGCCCAGATAAACGGCCTTGATATCGATGGCATTGTGGCCAAATGGGTTGTAACCCAGATAGCGAATAAAATAATCGTTGACGAACATCCAGTCGAATGGCGCATTAAAGGCCAGCATGATCGGCTTATCGCCTGGGGGGAGGGTGTTTCTAAGCCAGTCAGCGAAGCGGCGCAAGGCCTCTTCCGGCGGCAGGCCATTCTGGCGCAGCTGCTCGGGATCCAGCCCGTGCACTTCCAGCGCCTGTGGATCGAACTGATCTTGATCCGGCTGGAGCTCGGCGTAAAAGGTCTGTTGGGGGCGCGTCAGGGTGCAGGCGCCGATGGATAATAACGCGAACCGGCTGGGGATAGCGCCAGCCGATTCAATATCAACACTGATTAGATTCTGAAGCTGATCGAAGATTGTTCCCATGCCTGTATTTTATCGCGAGACGCCGACTTCAGGAGACTGGCCAGATATTACTGGCCTGTTTCGGGAAAAGGCTGTTGAGCACAGGCCATGCTTCCGGTTTGTGGATATACACATCCGGGAGGAAACCTGTCAGCTCTTCCAGCGAGTGGTACCCGAACAATAGCTGCAGGAAGGTTGGGAAGTTGTACCAATTTCTCTTGTAACTGTTTTTCAGTTTCAGCCAGGGCATTGCTTAATGCGGTAGTTTCCAGCTTTAAACCCGAAACTTGAAATTTCAGGG
>JAJZSS010000417.1 GCA_021849525.1 Chloroflexota bacterium | reverse complement strand
CACTCAACCCGGACCCACCCCCGACCCACCCACCCGCAGCGGCGCATTGATCGAGCAGGACTTGCTGGATATCAACCAGGCGACTGCGGAAGAATTCGAAAGCTTGCCGGAGATCGGACCGGTGATCGCCCAGCGGATTGTAGAATACCGGGACGCCAATGGACTTTTCACCACTCTGGAGGCCATCCAGAATGTTGCCGGGATTGGTCCGGCCATTTTCGAGCAGATCAAGCCGCTGATCACCCTCAGCGCCGCGCCTTGAATCGCCGGTCATGAAAGCCGCTTATCACATTCAGATCACTACCACTGCATTGCAGTCGCTCATCAGCCCGCGCGCTCTGGAAGAGGTCGTGCGCGCCAACCTGGGCCAGGATGGCTGGGAAGGTTTGTTTTTCCATCCCGAATTCCACTTTGACGAAAGTCGTTTCCAGGTCGGCGAAAATTATTTAGCCGCCCAGCGGGAGTTAGCCTTTTCTGCGCTGATAAAAGGGGAACATGCGCCTGCCTGGCAAGCTTTTGGGCGCCTTTCCCACGCCGCCCAGGATTTCTACGCCCATTCCAATTATGTCCGGCTTTTTCTGGAAGTCCACCCACACCGCGCCCCCTCCCAAATCGATCCCATGATCCCGGCGATCCTCAATGACCCCCGCCTCCACTCCGGGCATGTCGCCTGGGGCTGGGAGCTGATCGCCTACTTCTTGCCCAGCCTGGCTGCCCGACTGCGCGACCGCATCCCCGCCAACTCCCATGCCGGGATGAACCTCGACCACCCCGAGCGGGGACCATTATTTGACTTTGCCTTACAGGCTGCTATCCAGCGTACGGTTTATGAATTTCGAAGTTTACTGGAACCTTTAGACACGCCAGCTCGCCAGCTCTTTTGCGACCTTCCCGAGTGAGCCGCTTCTCAGCCTGCCTGTAATGATTGGCCGCGCTCCGCCAGGCGCTTTTCCGCCAGCTGCACGTAATCTGGATTCGTCTCATAGCCTGCGTAGATCCGCCCGGCCGACAGCGCTGCCAGGCAGGTTGTCCCTGAGCCAGCAAAGGGATCGAGCACCACATCGCCCTCAAACGTATATAACTGGATCAAACGGCGCGGAAGCTCCTCGGGGAAAGGCGCCGGATGGCCGATTTTTTTGGCCGAAACCGCTGGAAAGCTCCAGACACTCTTCGTCCACTCCAGGAATTCTTCTTTGGCGATCGTGTTCTGCCTCCCTGCGCCAGCGCGCTTGAAAGCGCCTTTAGAAAAAATCAGGATATATTCGTGTACATCTCGCAGCACCGGGTTCGAAGCGGATTGCCAGCTGCCCCAGGCTGTGGAAGGACTGGCGCTCGCAGCCTTATTCCAGATAATCTCTCCCCGCATCCGGTAGCCAATCTCAACCATCTGCTGGATAAACAATGAGTGCAGGGGAATATACGGCTTGCGCCCCAAGTTTGCCACATGGATGCACGCCCGTCCCCCCGGCGCCAGCGCCCGGTAAGTCTCGCGCCATACTCGCCCCAACAGGCCCAGGTATTCGTCCAGATTCAAATCTTCATCATACTCTTTGGATGCATTATAGGGCGGAGAAGTAACCATCAAATGCACGCTGTTATCCGGCAGTTCCGCCATCGCCTCGCTGGATTTGCAGAAAATTCGATTTCGAAGTACCTCTGGCAGCGCTGATTCCACCAGGTCGCTGGCCAGCTCAGGCTGCAGCCCCTCATACAGGCGGCTGTGGTAAAAAAGGCTGGCGTCATGGCTTACCCGCCCCGGCGTCCCAAAGGCGCTCGTTCCCGTGCGTTTGCGTTTGTTAGCTCGTTCGCCCATCCTGGCGCCGCCCTTCCCTGCTCCCTTGATTTTCACACCGCCCTGACCCCAAAGCATAGTATCATTTGGGCGTGCTCAAGGCTCAACGCCCATTATACTGAACAACAGGAGAACCTATGGCTTCAGCCGGAGTTTTGTCTCGCTACCGGGTATTCTTAGACCTGCCTGCCCACACCCAGGTGGTTACTCTGCTCGAAGGCGACACACCGCTCATACCTGTACCCCGCCTGGGAGCCGAACTGGGCGGCTGTGATCTGTATGTCAAGTTCGAAGGCCTGAACCCGACTGGTTCCTTCAAAGACCGCGGCATGACCGCCGCGATCAGCGAGGCTTATGGGCGCGGCGCAAAAGCAGTGATCTGCGCCTCCACCGGTAACACCGCCGCCTCAGCCGCAGCTTATGCAGCTCGCTGCGGTCTGCGCGCTATCGTCTTGATTCCCGAGGGGAAAGTTGCTACAGGGAAGCTCGCTGGAGCAGTGGCGTATGGCGCCGAAGTGATCCAGATCCAGGGCTCCTTCGATGATGCCCTCAGCCTGGTGGTCGCCATTTCAGAGAAACACCCCATCGCCCTGGTCAACTCGCTCAACCCCTACCGCCTGGAAGGGCAGAAGAGCGCTGCCTTTGAGATCTGCGATTCTCTCGGCCGCGCCCCTGCCTGGCTCTGCCTGCCTGTTGGCAATGCCGGCAATATTACCGCCTACTGGATGGGTTTTCGCCAGTACCACCAACACCTGGGTACGGGTCTGCCCCGCCTGTTGGGCGTCCAGGCTACTGGAGCTGCGCCCCTGGTCCTGGGATACCCCGTAGAGCATCCCGAAACCGTCGCCACCGCAATTCGCATTGGGCGCCCGGCACGCGGCGAGCAGGCCTTGCAGGCTGCCGAGGAATCCAACGGGCGCATCCTGGCAGTGGAAGACGAGGCCATCCTGAGCATGCAGCACCGCCTGGCACAGGAAGGTATCTGGGTGGAGCCGGCTTCAGCAGCCGGCCTGGCCGGGCTGGAATCTGCCCTGCACGCCCGCGAAATCGAGGTCCGCGGCCAGCAGGTCGTCGCAGTTTGCACCGGTCACGGATTAAAAGACCCGGACAGCATCACCCGGCGGATGCCTGCTCCGCGCCTGCTGCCGGCTGAGCTCGCTCCGCTGGAAGAGGCAATTATCCAGCCTTAATTCTGCAACCTTTCCCGGTCTCTGGCGTATGTGTATGTAAGAGATTGAAAGGAGCAAGCCAATGAATCAG
>JAJZSS010000416.1 GCA_021849525.1 Chloroflexota bacterium | reverse complement strand
TCTATTGTCCAGGCCCAGATACGCTTCTTATATTCGCGTTCGTTTACTAATAGATTTGCACCTTGCACAACGGCTGCCATCGTTGCTCCTCAGGCCTGCGTTCGCCATTTTCCAAAAGAGTGGGGAAATTATAAGAACTTATCCATGGCTATTATATATAACATCCCAATCGCAGGGGCAGGGATTTAAGACCATATTGGAGAATTTTTAATTATTAAAATCCTCAAATCATGCCTGGTGTGTTTTTGTACTATAATATTATCTAGGATTATTTTAGTTATTTTTCGATTCATTCATTTTCGTTGACCGCTCGCTTCGTCCCATAATAACAGGGACTGCCGCTATTATTTTCTTTTTCGATCATTCAGGTTAATAACCGATTCTACGGTAAGTCAGGTATCCCTGTTTGATCCACCAGCGAGGCGAGCGCAAATAATTTGCGCTTTTTTTATTTTTTTAGGAGCAATCGTCGTATGAGCATCGAATTTATTTTTCGCATCATTGGTATGATTCTGATGGCTGTACTGGGCGTCCTTTCAGGGAGCTCATTCAGTAAGATAGCCTCCGGTCCGCCAGAACTCTATATGGTTGTATTTGGTCTGGTTGGAGCGCTGTTTGGACTTATCATCACCCCTTTCATCACTACCCGCCCGGTCCGCGCCTTGCGTATTATCCTGGGCAAAATCTCCACTCCAACTCTGGTAGCCGGTCTCCTCGGTCTATTGTCCGGGTTAATATTTGCAGCTTTGCTGGCTTTTCCGCTCTCGTTATTGCCCTCCCCCTTTGGTGATTTACTTCCTTTTATCGGGGTTTTGCTGTGCAGTTATTTTGGAATTATGGTGTTCGTCATGCGCCAACAGGATATTTTCAATTTGCTGCGCTCCCGTTTACCGGGCAAGAGCACCGAAACCAATCCCGCGCAAACGACTGAAGATGCTGACTCTCCGAGTGGAGGCCGCACAATTTTGTTGGATACCAGCGTAATTATCGATGGTCGGATTGCTGATATCGCCAGAACTGGATTTCTGGTAGGCACGTTGATGATCCCGCGTTTTGTACTCAACGAGCTGCAATATATCGCCGATTCAGCAGATAGCCTACGCCGCCAGCGCGGCCGCCGGGGGATGGAAGTGCTCTCCCAGATGCAAAAAGAGACTACCGTTCCGGTCCGGATCAGCGATATCGATGTTGAAGGTGTACGCGAGGTAGATGACAAACTGGTGATCCTGGCGCGCCAGTTAAGGGCTCCAATCCTGACCAACGATTACAACCTGAACAGGGTTGCAGAGCTACAAGGCGTGGCAGTCTTGAATGTAAACGAACTGGCCAACGCGGTCAAATCCGTGCTGCTGCCCGGTGAATCGCTGGTGGTAAACATCATTCAGGAAGGCCGCGAAGTTGGGCAAGGAGTGGCCTATCTGGATGATGGCACAATGGTTGTCGTTGAAGATGGGCGCTCCCAAATCAATACCCAGGCCAACGTAACTGTAACGAAAGTCCTCCAGACAGCCGCGGGGAGAATGATTTTCGCCCGTCTGGATGTTGACAGTCGCTAGCCTTACCCCGGACTTAATATAAGCATGCGCGAATGGATTTACGGGCGAAACCCCGTTTACGAAACTTTGCTGGCCGGGCGGCGGCAAGCATTTCGCTTGCGGGTCTCTCAGGGTGCACAGCCCAAAGGCCGGCTGGATGAGATCTTACAGCTCGCTCGCAGGCACAAACTGCCTGTAGAAAGCGTCCCTCGCCAGGTTCTCGATCGCCTGGCAGATGGTCACCAGGGTATCGCTCTGGAAACCAGCGCCTACCCCTACTGCACTCTGCCAGACATCCTGGACCAGGCCTCCGCCCAGAATGAACCGCCCTTCATTTTGATCCTTGATGCCTTGCAGGACCCGCAAAATATGGGTACGTTGTTGCGCACTGCCGAGATTACGGGTGTCCATGGTGTGATCCTACCATTGGCGCGCACTGCGACGATAACGCCGGCAGTTGTCAATGCCTCGGCAGGCGCAAGTGAGCATCTCCTGGTGGCGCAGGCAAATCTGGCGCAAAGCATTGCCCAGCTAAAAGAAAATGATATCTGGGTTGTTGGTCTGGATAGCGGAGCCAGCTCAAAACCGATCAACGAGGTTCGCCTGGATGGCAGGCTGGCGTTTGTCGTTGGCAGCGAGGGCCAGGGCATGCGCGATTTGGTGCGCAACTCATGCGATCTTTTGTTGCGTTTGCCCATGCGCGGCAAAATCGAATCGCTCAATGCTGCAATTGCTGGCTCAGTTGGCCTGTACCTGGCCTGGCAAGCCAGAAGCTTTGCCGGAGAGCGTGGTTCAACGGATAGTCAATAATTCACTTCGAGCCGGAAAACAATACTATTGACGTTTCCCTTGAATCCTGATAGACTCCGTCCCCGCGGCCAGGGTTTTTAACTGGCAGCCAGTTCGAAATTTTGAGCAAGTCTTGCCCAAGGCAAAGCCCTCTGGTATAATGCTTCACGCTTTAAGGCAAGAAAATTGACCTGCACCGGGTCTCGATCTTTATCAAAACCCGCCGACGTAGCTCAAACGGCAGAGCAACCGCCTTGTAAGTGGTAGGTTATGGGTTCGATTCCCATCGTCGGCTCAGAGCAGCGTTGATAGCTGGCGATCAGATCCGAATCTTCGGGTCTGATCTCGAGCTGGCAACAGCTCGAATAGAATATGGGCGGTTACCCAAGTGGCCAAAGGGGGCTGACTGTAAATCAGCTGGCGGACGCCTTCGGAGGTTCGAATCCTTCACCGCCCACTTGACCAAAGGCTGACCGGGGCAAGATTCCTGGTCAGCGCGTAGTCACGTAACGAAACGCCCTCATAGCTCAGTCGGTAGAGCACGTTCTTGGTAAGAACGGGGTCATGGGTTCAAATCCCATTGAGGGCTCTCGTTGCTCCACTACAAACATGCTGAAATTATCAGGCAAGGAGAAGAAAGAGATGGCGAAGCAAAAATACGATCGGGCAAAGCCGCACATGAATGTAGGCACGATGGGGCACATCGACCATGGGAAGACGACATTGACGGC
>JAJZSS010000415.1 GCA_021849525.1 Chloroflexota bacterium | reverse complement strand
TTTAATGAAGCGCAGCCCATGGCTTATTGGGAAGATCGACTGAAAGCTCAGGGTGCCCAGGGTGCCCAGCGGGAACAGGGAATGATCTATTTTGTTGAGAGTCCGGCGGGGCTGGAGGGGATGGGCGGGGTGCGGTTGGGGGATTCGCCCAAGACTGCGCATAGCGGAATCATCTGGGGGATGTATGTGCGCCCGGCGTGGCGTGGGCTGCGCATAGCCGAGAAATTGATCGAGCAGTGCGCCGCCTGGGCTAAGGAGCATGGCGCGACGGTGCTCAAGCTGGGCGTGGTGACGACAAATACCAGCGCCATCCGCTGTTACCAGCGCTGTGGGTTCAGTGTGTATGGGGAAGAACCCCAGGCGATCCAGGTGGATGGCAGGATGTATGCTGAGCTGTTGATGGTACGATACCTGGATTGAACGGGCGTTTCGATGATTTCACTAAGATATGCGCACAGCAGATTCTACTTATTTGGGGGAGATCGCGTGGTGATGGTACAATTTATCTGACTTGTATATGACCGATAGGTAAGGAAATCCATGCAACCATCCATATCTCATGACCGTGAAGAGGAAACTCCAGAAGCCAAAGCCCGC
Source organism: Chloroflexota bacterium (assembly GCA_021849525.1). Lineage (GTDB taxonomy): Bacteria > Chloroflexota > Anaerolineae > Anaerolineales > UBA4823 > JAJZSS01. Next base: position 2,459 of record JAJZSS010000415.1, on the reverse strand, counting down.
TGGTTCCAGTCTTTGACGATCCAGGAACGGGCGGATTTATTCTGCTACTTTACCGATCTAATCCTGGCAATAAATCCTCAGATCGCGGAGAAAAAAGATGCTCAACCAGTTGAAGGGCGTATTCGCGTCCTTACAAAAGAATAACGTCCATTACCTGGTTATTGGGGGAATTGCGGCAGTATTATACGGTGTGCCCCAAGCTACTTTTGATTTGGATATTCTGATAGAAGCAACCCCAGAGAATGCCCAGAACTTATTGAATGCGTTTCTGGATGCAAATCTTGGTACTGCCTCAATGATCACAGCGGATGAGCTGCTAGCTCATGAAATTACAGTTTTCAGAGATCGAGTCCGGATCGATGTTCAAACGCTAACACCTGGAATTGATTTTGATTACGCCTGGAAAAACCGTTCGGAAATGGATTACCAGGACCAATTAATGTATGTTGTCTCAAAAGAAGATTTGATCGCATCTAAAAAAGCAGCAGGGCGGGTAGTCGATAGGGAGGATGTAAGATTATTGACCCTGGATGCCAGGGAAAACGAATAATCGCTCCAGACTATATAGCACCGATTACCCGCGTATAGACCTCGCACGCCTCCAAAATTTGATCAACCGCACATTTCTCATCTCGCATGTGAGCCAGCTTATGCTCGCCGGGGCCGAAGCCGATGGTGGGGATGCCCTGGCGGACGGTGGCAATGGCATTGGTGCTGAAATCCCAATATTCAAAGCGCTGAGGCGGCTGCCCGTAAGTCTCGCTGCAGGCGGCGATGAAGGCCTGTGCCAGGGGATGCTCCAGGCTGATCTCCCAGGCGGTGGCGAGGGGGTTATAAGTGATATCTGCGCCGGTCCAGGTCTTACGCTGCAGGATGTCGAGCTTCCAGGTAGCATTCTTCCCGGCGGTAATGCGCGCCATCTCGTCTTGAATGGTCTGCTCGCTTTCACCCACCACCAGGCGGCGGTCCAGGTACACCTCGCAGGCGGAGGGGACGGCGTTGAGCGAGACGGCGGTGCTGGAAATCTGCGCCAGGACGAGCGTGCCGTGCTTGCCTGGCTGCTGCGATAGGGCCAGGTTGGTCTGCTCGATGCGTTGGATGATTTCAGCCATTTCGTAGACGGCATTGACGCCCTTCTCGGGTGCTGAGCCGTGAGCTGAGACGCCCTGGGTCTGGATGATGATCTGGGCTTTGCCTTTATGCCCGGTGGAGATCAGGTTCGCCGATGGCTCGCAGATCACGGCGTAATCCGGGTGCAGAAGATTTTCGACCAGCGCGGCTTTGAGCCCCTCACCATCGCAGTCTTCTTCAGCGACTGTGCACGTCACATAGACCGTCTTGCCGTCCAGCAGTACCTGGGATTTAGCGATCGCGGCAGCATACACCGAGGCGGCCAGGCCAGATTTCATATCCACCGCGCCGCGCCCCCACAGGTAGCCGTCCTGGATGGCGCCGCTGAAGGGCGGCAGGGACCACTCGCCGGCGTCGGTGACGACCACGGTATCGGTATGCGAGTCGAAGAGAATCACCTTCTCCCCGCCGCCGACCCTCCCCACAACATTCCCGTAGCGGTCGATCCTGACCTCATCATAGCCCAGGTCGTTCATCTTTTCAGCGATGAAGCGGGCCGCGGTTTCTTCCTGCCCGGTATAGCTTAGAATCTGCACCAGTCCCTTGGAGAACGTCAGCAGGTCGCCGCTCACATCCTGTCCATCGATTGTCAAATTGCTCATGGTTGGTTTGCTCCGAAATTAATACAAAAAGGCCCAGAACTGTGTTCGGCGCCTTTTTGGTTCAGGTGGAGATGTCGGGAATCGAACCCGAGTCCGAAAGATTCCTCCCGCGAACGTCTACGAGCGTAGCCGGTTGAAGTTTGTCGCCGAGACCACCACAAGCGGCAAAGGTGGGTCTCTGGCCAGCCGCTGGGACCCGAAAGCCCCTCTTTCGCACGGTTAGCGGCATGATGTGCGGCACTTCAGCTTTGTTTCGCCCGGCCCCGCGACCGGCTGAAGTTCGGTGCAGGCGGACGCGGCTCTACGTGAGAACCGGCTGGTTAGCTACTCGCTTATGCAGCGAGGGGCATAGCAGCGTAGGAAGTGCGATTGGCACTTGTTTTTTGCGCTGGTTTATCGAGGTCGGCGCCTCTCGGCTCGCAGTTCGGGGCCAGCCTCTCCCGTCGAAGCCTATCATCCCCGAGGATTGTGATTATAGCACGGGATTGTTAACACAACGTAGGAGTTTTCCTTATGTTATACTGCGAGTAACTTTTCCGGCGGTGCGGGGTTTTTTATAACAAGCGCCGCCCAGCAGGGAGCGCAGTGCAGCCAAAAGAATTAAATGATCTCGAGTTAATCCACCGGGCGCGCGACGACCGGGAAGCGTTTGGGGTGTTGTACGAGCGCTATGTGCAGCGCATCTACGCCTATATTTACTATCGCACCGGCAACACCTTCGACGCA
>JAJZSS010000414.1 GCA_021849525.1 Chloroflexota bacterium | reverse complement strand
CGTATGGTGGTTTGCAAAGAAAAGGGCTGTCCATCCGGACAGCCCTGGCATTCAGATCGTTGGTGTCTCAGCACCCGGTCTGGAATCGGTTGGCTGCCCTCAGGGGGACGCGCAGGCACATCGACGTGGACATTTCATTATTATTATCCAGCCGGCTCCCAGCATCGACCACCGAGTAGCATTGTTCATCCATCTTGCTCACCTGTAAACGACCCAACCGATCAAACCAGATTCAAGATTATGGAGAGTCTAAAACCCAGCCTTTATTTTGTCAAGCCGAACATCCCAACCAGACACAAACAATTCAATCTTCTGGCGGCTCTTCTTTCAGCGATTTCAAGATCTCCAGGCGTGGATCAATACTCTCCTGGGTATGGCCGCACTCGACCTCGTTCCGGTTTTCCCCACACACCACGCAAAGCCCTTTACAATCCGGACGACAAACAGGCGTAATGGGAAAGGAGAGTAAAAGCTCCTCCCGGATCGACGGTGCCAGATCCAATTGACCGTTCTCGGGAAGGACCAGGCCGAACTCGTCCGCCAGCTTGGGCGTAAACGCATACAAGTCGGTGAAATCCGCGCTCAACTGCTGGCCGAAATCCACCAGGCAGCGCCCACATTGCGCTGTGGTATCGCCCTTCACCTGCACCTGCACCACCAGGCCTTGCTGGGCCCGCGAAATCCGCACCATCCCGGAGAAGTTCTCGAGATCCAGGTCTGGCGGCAGGTGAATAAAAGGCAAATCCAGCGGGATATCCCGCGTATAGCCGACAGTTTCATGGATAATGAAGCCTACGTTCAGGCGGAGGAGGTTGATTGTATTCACTTCTATTCTTCTCGACAAATATTTGTGTTTAGGTAAGCCGTTAAGTGGAAAGATTATATCATAGGCTCATTTTCGGCTTAAAAACATTGAGTAAAATAGAACACGGCATCCTGCCCCAGACCCATCAAAGGAAGAGAAAAGAGGCAATTCATGCAGGAACTATTAATCGCCACCAACAATCCCGGCAAAATCGTCGAGCTGCAAGCACTCCTGGAAAACCTGGATATAAAACTGGTCACCCCGGCAGAAATCGGGGTCGATCTCGAAGTCGCGGAGAATGGGGTTACCTACGCCGAAAACGCGGCCCTCAAAGCAATCGCATTTGGACAGGCATCCGGGCTGCTCACCCTGGCCGACGATTCCGGTCTGGAAGTCGATTTGTTAGACGGGCAGCCAGGTCTGCATTCCCGGCGGTTTTCGCCCTTGCCGGGCGCGACGGATGCAGACCGCCGCCAATACCTTCTGGCGAAGCTTGCCGGCAAGCCTCGCCCCTGGACAGCTCGTTTTCGCTGCAGTATCGCCATCCTCGAACCCGAGCAGGCTCATTTGCCCTTGCCTTACATCTACTACGCCCACGGCACCTGCCCTGGAGAAATCATACCTGAGGAACGCGGCGAGAATGGCTTCGGCTACGATCCCATTTTTCTACTGGCTGAGCTGGACAAGACCATGGCTGAATTGAGTATGGAAGAAAAGAATCGCCTCAGCCACCGTGCAAGGGCGATCATGAACTCCATTCCCATCCTGGAAAAGATTTTTCAGGCATATTAAGGCTGCTGCCAGGAAAATTTCTTTGCATTCAGGTTCTACCCGGGTCGATCCGTGAAACATTCACATCCTTTCACACCCTTCAGGTGGAAGATCCTTATCCTGGGGCTGGTCACCGGTGTGCTTGCCTGGCTGCCATTTGAGGACCAATCGATTCTCATTCCTGTGATGTTGGCATTACCCGTAGCCTTGCTGGTGGGTAGATTGTGCTACCAGAGTTTCCACTGGAGCTTACTCCGGTGCGGGCTGGTTGCAGGCCTGGTCGTCGCCCCAACCACCCTGTTATGGATGGCTTTCAAAACCGGTGTCCACGGGCACGGCATCCCCGATTACACCGCCGCCCAGATTATGGCGGCAATCAAAAGTACCCCGGCCTGGATGCTGGCCGGTAGCTTGTTCGGCTGGGGGTGGCAAAAGCTGCATCCCAATCCAGCCCGCGGCATGCCCACTTCTGGCGAATAACTCACATATTTCACCAGGATGATGTAAAATTCAGGCTAATTCCAGCTCAAAGAGAAAACTGTGCCAACTGCAGCAAATATCTATTACCATGCCTATGAGGGGTCCGGCGGGGGGAAACACCCGCCGGTTGTCTTAATCCACGGCGCCGGAGGCAATTATCTTTATTGGCCTTCCCAGATCCGGCGGATGCCCGGTTTGCGCGTTTACGCTCTGGACCTGCCGGGACATGGAAAAACCGAGGGCTGCGGCGAGCAAACGATTGCCGCCTATGCCAGGGCAAGCTTACACTGGCTGCAAGCCATGGAAATCCACCAGGCGATCTTTGTCGGCAGCTCGATGGGCAGCGCCATCGCCCTGTACCTGGCCCTGGAGTTTCCTGAGCATGTTGCCGGGATCGGTCTGATCGGCGGCGGCGCTCGCCTGGCAGTCAATCCCGTCTTGCTCCAGGAGACTTCCCAGGCGACAACTTGTCACAATGCCATTGGCAAGCTGGCCCGCTGGTATTTCAGTCCCCAGACCCCGGAGGAGCTCGTCCAGCTTTGTGGGCGGCGCATGGAAGAAATCCGCTACAGCGTACTGCACGGCGATTTACTCGCCTGTGATGCATTCAACGTCACTGACCGGCTTATAAATATTACCCAGCCGACCCTGGTAATCTGTGGCGCAGACGATAGAATGACGCCGCCGCGCCTGTCACAGGTTCTGGCGCGCAGCATCCCCGGCGCCCAGCTCGAGGTGATTGAACACGGCGGGCATATGGTAATGCTCGAACATCCGGAGCTGGTAGCCAGTCACCTGATCCAGTTTGTCCAGAGTATTGGCGTGTAAAAATCCTATTGCTATTTTGAATGGGTGTGTGTATAATCGTGGGGCAAGGGCGGTTAGCTCAGCTGGTTAGAGCATTGCGTTGACATCGCAAAGGTCGTAGGTTCGAGTCCTATACCGCCCACACTGCAGCCGCTGTACCCAATCAGCGGCTGTTTTCGTGAAAACTCGCGAAC